>JADFZC010000164.1 GCA_015232735.1 Oligoflexales bacterium
GCGAGAAAGCGCCAGCAACGTATCCTGGTGAGCCTTAGCTCGCATAGGATCTGTTGCAACATGCTGATGTTTCGTGACAAATCTTTCACTTCATTCAGTATGACGGACCAAAAAGAATCAATGTTATTTTCTAAATTGGTCGGTCTGTCTGGGAGATGCCCTGTATGATTGGATTTATGGATAAGTTTCTAAGCAGGTTTAATATTGCGAAGAAGGTTCTCATAATAACCATTTCTGTCCTTCTTCTTTCATGCCTTATGAATTTCTATAGTTATTATTACGCAATCAGTCTCGGTCATGCGATCGAAAAAGTAAAAGAGGATAACGCGACACTAAGAGATATCCAGAAAATAACCAGCTGGATGGCGGGAATTACGGAAAAAATAGTCCTTTTAACAATAATTCCTGATGACGAGTTGAATAAGGACTCGATACTGAGCACATTCTCCAAAATAAAAAAATCTGAATATGCAAAAAAGAATGATCTTGATACCGCTGAGAAGCAAATTTTATCGGCAATCGATACCATTCGGGAAGTGAACGCATTGATTGGCAGGGGAGAGGTCATCAAAGCGGAGGAAACCATAAATACAAAATGGAAACCCGCAGTTAAACAAATAGAATCAATCCTTGACAATATCGGCCAGAGAAGTCTGTCCAAAACCGCCCAGGGTATGGATAACATTCAGGCATCCAATAAAGAAATGGCGGTCACTCTTCTTGTTTCCCTGGCAATAATCTTCTTTATCGGAGCGGTGATGTCGCTTTCCCTTGCTGGCAGTCTTTCAAAATCGATTCATCAGGTAACATCGATTCTTGAGCGGATGGCGACCGGCAATATGGAAGGGATAGATATTTCCCGCCATTCCAATGATGAAATTGGAGTGATGATTGAATCCCTAAGTCGCCTTGTTAAGGTCCTTGATGAAAGAAACAAGCTTGCCAAGGCCATAACGGAGGGGGATTTAACCAGGCGTGTTGAACTCGCATCGGATAAGGATTATCTTGGAAAGTCTTTAAAGGGAATGACCGAGGGGCTGCATAAAATGATTTCCGAAATACAGACCACTTCGGATCTTGTCGCCAGCGGTTCCTCGCAAATGGCTGGTCTGGGAAGCACTCTTTCGGATGGAGTATCACGACAGGCGTCAACGATGGAAGATGTATCCAATTTCATGCTTTCTATCGCTTCTCAGATCAAGACCAATACGGAAACAATAAAAAACGTATATAAGGTGGCAAACGAAACACATAATAACGCCCAGACGGCTCTTGAAAAGATGAGAGCCATGATGGATGCAATCTCCGCTATCAAAAATTCAAGTTCAGAGATAAGGAAAATCATACAGTTAATAGACGGAATCGCATTTCAAACGAATCTTTTGGCTCTAAACGCCTCCGTTGAAGCTGCACGTGCTGGACAGCAGGGAAAAGGATTCTCTGTGGTCGCTGAAGAGGTTCGCAGCCTCTCCGGGCGCAGTTCCAAGGCCGCAAATGACATTTCTGAAAAAATTCAAGGCACCATCAATAAGGTGGACTATGGGGTAGGCATTGCCGAGGAAACAATGAAAGCCCTTCAAAGCATGACCAGCCAGGTTTCTGAAGTGGAAAAGGGGATCAAAGAGGTGTTAACAGCCTCAAGCCATCAGGAAACCAGTGTGACTCAAGTCAATGACGGTCTCAAGCAGATCGAGGATGTAACCTTGGCAAATGCACAAAACGCTGAAAAAGCAAGCGAAGCGGCACAATATCTTGCCTGTCAGGCCGAAAAACTCATCCATGAACTGTCGCGCTTTCGCGTGAGCGCCTAGTGATTCTTCATGTTTAAGGAAACCTCGTCCTTCAGGGCGAGGTCGTTCAAGCTAACCAAAATCAGGAGAGGTTTAAAGCCTCTGCTGATTGGACACCCGGTCTTTCAGGGCCGGGTTTACTGAGCTGCTTCCGAAGGCAAGATGATCAGTTTGCCCAAAGCATTCTTCATGATGTCTTTCTTGTCAAAAAAATGCTGACGGTATTCCCCCTTGCTGAACATCATGGCCTGGTCATCATAATGTTTATCCAGAAAAAAGCCGCTTTGCCCGCTGGTGTTTATACCGTATGACCCTTGCGGAGCCGCCATGTCTATGGCTCTTCTTGTCGATGGGCCGATCGATACGGCATGGTCTCCTCTGGAAAAAGGAAAGGACAGGTTGTTGACAACTTCTCTTGAACCGGCGACTTTGAATGGACCTATATTGAGCAATTTTCCAAGGACAGGGATCTCCTCCGCCACAGGATGTTCAAGCAGGAGGGTATGCACCCTTCCCCAATGCCACGAGTCAGGGTTCGATCCAAACCTTTTTTTCAGGTTCGCCACGGCAGCCTTCCAGCTTTTCAGGACCAACTCATTTTGAGTCTCTTTCACGGGAGTATTTACATTGTTCCACCATGGCGAGTTCGTATCGGTTAGTATTTCAGGAAGGGCGGCGCTAAAGAAGGAACTCTGGCTTAACAGGACGTACCGTTCATCTCCCACTTCATCCGCGAATACCTCAAGGGCCAAAATCGGCAGAAACTCGTAAAAGACTGTGGAGCCAATCTCTTCTATGCCGTATGTCCCCTCCCACCTGGCAAGAAGTGACAGGGCCTCTCTTTCGACTTCAGACAGACTGTCGTCACCTTCAAGAATCGATATCATCATTTTTTTTATTTTGAGGGAATATTCTGACTTATCGTCATTTTGAAGGTTTTTAAGCTCGTCGATGGACCATTTTTCTTTTTTTGAGAGCACGGCATGTATTCTGTCTGCCCTGAAATCCGGAGCGTAATAACCGCTTATACCCTTAAATCCTTTACCCTCGGGGGATTCGTTTGCGCTGACAATCACTCCTGACTCAGGATTGACGATATGAGGCAGTTCGTCCACACTGTAAAATCCCAGATATTCATCTTTTCCGCTTGATCCGTCCAGCAGAGTATATCCTCTCGTGTGTTTCGGCCTTACGGGAACAAGTCCTGCGGACCATATGGCGATATCACCCTTGGCGCTGGCGTACAGGATATTGAGACCTGGCGATTTGATTTTTGAAATGGAGTCCTTAAATTTTTCAAGATCGGTGGAGTGCGAAAGACCGTAGAAGCCTCTCAGCAGATCGTTTGAGGTATCGAATGCTCCCCACCACATGGAGATGGGATTAATATTGCTTTCCAGACCGAAAAGTATATCGTTTACAATAGGGCCATGGCGCGAAGATCTTACCTGGTATTTGACAGGTTTTTGGTTTTTTACATTTATTGTTTCTATTTCAGTATCCAGATTTTCCCAGTGATCTTTGAACCATACCTGATTTTCATCTTCAGGGTTGACCCTCTCCTCAAAAAAATCCATGTCGTCGTTTTCAAACATGGTAAGTCCCCACGCAAACTGCCTGTTCTGCCCCAGCAGGGCAAACGGCAGTCCGCTTACGAAATGTCCGTAAAGCTCAAACTGTGGCGTCTTGAGGTGAGCTTCATACCAGACCGCCGGGTTTGTCAGTTCCATGTGCGTGTCATTGAAGAGATATGGAGCTCCCGACTGGGTTTTTTTCCGCTTATGAGCCATCCATTGCTGCCCTCGAAGGCACCAAAATTGGTTTTGCGGATATTTGGCCGTTTCAAAGCCGGTTTTTCCATACCGGTGTTTTGACTTGGGGAATTTTCTGAATCTGACGGCCCCGTAAATTTTCTTTCCATTATATCTATATACGATCTGTCCAGATTTTTTTTCATCCAGGTGAAAATCGGATCTGTTCTGAGCGCGGTGGCAAAACTGAGGGCTATGTGGCCAGTCATGGATGCAACATCTTCAGCAGTAAATGTGCTCCTGGGAATGCCGATCAGGTCAAACTCTATAGGAGTTGGACCTGTTTCTATGTAGTGATTGACTCCTTCAATATATGCCTTTGCGATTTTATAGGCCTGGCTATCTTTGGGATAGTGAGGCACTCTTTTTTTTGCCGTGTTGTAAAACTGAAGAGCCCTGTAAAAAAGATCGGTATGCAGATATTCGGATCCAAGCACCTCCGAAAGCCTGCCCTCGGAAAGGCGTCTCAACATCTCCATCTGAAAGAGACGATCCTGGGCATTAAGGTATCCGAGAACCCTGTAAACATCTTCCTCTGTTGATCCTTCGATGTGAGGAACACCCCATTTGTCAAAAACAACTTCTGTCTTTGACAAAAGACCCGGTATTGAAATTTCCCCTTTTCTCTTTGGAAATTTATTGTATAAATAATAAAAAATTGTAAAAACAATCAACAGGATCACAAGTAGCATAGATTTCTTGGGTAGTTGCATCACAGCGGCACTTCCTTTAACAAATTATGTTATCGCTTTTATTTTAGTGGATTACTGAATAACATACTCACATTTTTTTAAATCTCCACCCTAAATTTTCAGGTCATCATCAAATTCCTTATAAATAACATTTCATTAACCGCAGGTTCTTCATAAGTGATTTTTAAGAAAGATCGTTTGTTTACAAGACACGGTTTTTATATTTTGTGTCTGGCATGAATTTTATCATTTGAATTTTAAATGGTTACAAAATTATCTATCGGCTGACAGGCAATGGATCAAAATTTGTATTCAGGTAGCTGCGAGATTTGCATTGGCTCGTCTGTTAATTGGGAATCTTGTGGAGAGATGGTTAACAATGCAGGATTCGTACAATCGAGATTTGCTGATCTGATTTGCGATTTGATTTTAGGAGGGGTGGCTCTATGTCGTTAAGGTTTCCTTTAAAGGCTTCAAACAAGTTCTCATACACCATGTTTCTTTTGATTTGCATTGGAAGCGTTCAGTCCTGTAAAAACAGCAATACTGGAACGACTCCCGATCAAAAGTTCATAGCTGATCGCAATACTACCGGAAGTACAATTGGCGATCTTGAGGACAAAATTGACAAGGATGGCAAAGGGAAAGAAGATTTAAATCAGTATGGAGACTGGGAAAAAAAGCCGAAGGGTGATTATTGGACTCCGGTAAGCCCAACAGCGGACATGACCCCAAGGGTTCCTCCGAACGGTTCAAATATCAATTCAACCTCAAATGGACCTTCCGTTCCGGCAGGCAACTATATTCCCGCACCTATCGCAATGCCTCAACCCCTGCCAGCAGGCGGCTCCAAGGGGCCAGATAAAGACATGTATGATAACGAAGGCAAAAAACCAGCCACTCCGACAATTCCAAGCACGTCGAGTTCAGGTTTTTTCATCCCCAATATAGGCTATATTTTTGATAATAACTCAGGTCCGAAAACTACCGATAATGCCAGACCTTTTACCCCGGCAAACGGCGGGGACAATGTTCCGACCACTCCTTTCAAGCCGGGCAATGAAGGTCCGTCAAAGGAGGGCGATGAATTCCCTGGAGTTCCAGGCGGATTTCCAGGTACCAACACTACAGGTGGAGGAGGCGGCACGCCTACTGGCACCGCAGGCGGGTTCCCGGGCGTTCCAAATGGAAATGAGGGCGTCAAGCCGCCTCCATCAAATCCAGGAACGGGAATTTTCAATCCTGGTTCGTGGTTCCCTGGGGTATTCGGCAATAATCCTCCAGGTGGCAATATTCCTCCGGGTGGCAATCCTCCCCCGGGCGGTTTTGGACAGGATCAAGGCGGAGTGCCGCCTCCAAATAGTGGAATCACGCCACCACCAGCCATGGGTCAGATGGATCAGGGCGGCGGCCAGCAGGGCGGCGGCCAGCAGTGGTGGGATAATCTCTTCGGCCAGCAGCCTCAGGGCGGCGGCGGCGGCGGATATGACTACTATGTTGACCGCGGAGAATTCGGCTGGTGGGATACACCGCTTGTTCTCGACTTCGGAAAGAGCGGCATGATCAAAACATACAGTTACGAAACAGGAAAAACGGTCAAGTTCGACATCGCCGGAGACGGCGTGCTTAGAGACATTGACTGGGTTAACAAGGATGCCAGGATTCTTGTTCTTCCTGACAAGGATGGCAAGGTTACATCGGGCAAGCAGCTTTTCGGCAGCGCCACCATAATATCGAAAGACGGCAAGACGGCTGAAAACGGTTTTGCGGCGCTCGCATCATATGACGAT
>JADFZC010000165.1:0-1434 GCA_015232735.1 Oligoflexales bacterium
GAAAACAATAGGGCATATGGCGGACAATATAAAGATACTTTGTTCAGGCGCGGATTATTCAAAGGCCTTCACCGATTCAAAGTCTTCCGCCAAAATGAACTCTACTGAAATAAAGTACCTGGATGCCCAGAGTCTGGGAAACCAGACATCCCGCGTTACGATGTATACAGGCACGATCCTGCCAGTTTCGAGCGCAAATCTTCAAAAGACCGTTTTTCATGACGCGCTTCTTTCGCCAATCATAAGTTTCAACGAAGGGCAGATAAAGGTCACACGCGTGAACCAGGCTGTAAACGCCCTTTCCACCCCGGCGGCACCAAAGGAGGCCTCTCATATAAAGAGCGGAAGTTACAAACTCATTCAAAATTCGAAGGACGAGGATGGATCTGAACCGCTCAACGAAACAGTCGAATTCAATGTTGACTTCTACGAAGCATACAAAGACGGCCCATGGATGAGTATCGATTATCTGAAGGCTAAAGGTCAAAACGGCAACATCACCCGCGCCGACCGGATGATATTCGTCCTTCCGATTGATTCAAAGAGCTGCTATTTCATTGATCTCATTATTACCGATGTAGCAAATTTGGGAGAGCCGGGCGATGTGAAACCAGCGGGACTTGAAGCTTCAAAGCTCATAGTCGGACAGTTTGTAACAGCCGCAGGCAAATTTTCCCAATGATCGTTTCATATCGTCTTATATCAGGCAAAAAACAACTGCACATGCCATTCAGACAGCTTATGCAGGAAAATACCATTACAGGACTCAATAAAAGAAAGGAAGACATCGTATGAAGTTAACAGGATTTGTCAAACCAGTCTTAATATTCGGTATAATAGCGGCATTTATTCCAATAGGATGCAACAATGAGGCAACTGAAAAGAATACGAGGACAGACTGCACCATTGTTGAAAATTCGGAAAATGCCGTGTGTAAAAACTATGCCGACACGATCGTGGATAACGCCATCAACGACATGAATCAGCTTGAGCTGCGTGAAAAAGCCGAGACTTTCGGAATTTCAGTGACTGATCTTGTAAAAACGCTTAAGAAGCTTATTAAAGAGGAAATAAGGATCCTTTCTGACATTCAAAGGATCAAGGCGACTCTGGAAAAAATATTGAGCGCCCTGTCTGCCGACAAGATTTCTTCATGGACAAAGCCTAAATCTGTCGCATCAAACATCAAAAGTCCACAGACGCAAGTTTCAAATTCCCAAATTCCCAGCGAGATTCCCGAGGATGAAAAAATTTACCCCCCGACAGCCGTAAATCAGTCTGTCGTTCAGAATTCTGAAGTGAAAGTCCCATCACCCTCGGTCAGCCAGCCTTCTGTAGTGAATCCACTGCCGACCGGTGCTGTGACGCCGGTTCCATCCGCATCTCCTTCGCCAGCTCCATCTCCTTCGCCGGCTCCATCTCCTTCAGCGACTC
>JADFZC010000165.1:1534-6076 GCA_015232735.1 Oligoflexales bacterium
CGTCTCCCACACCGACTCCGTCTCCCACACCGACTCCGTCTCCCACACCGACTCCGTCTCCCACACCGACTCCATCTCCTGCTCCTAATGGACAGGACGACCTTTGCGATTTCGTAAGCGCCCTTAAAACAATCGGGCACATGGCGGACAACACCAGAATACTTTGCTCCGGTACGGAATATTCAAAGGCCTTCCTTGATTCAAAGTCCTTTGCAAAATTAAACTCAACCGAAATTAAGTATTTGGACACCCTGAACCTGGGAAGTCAAAAATCGCGCATAACGATGTACACAGGCACTATATTGCCCGTCTCAAGCGCCAATCTTCAAAAGACCGTTTTTCATAATGCACTTGTTGCCCCGATAATAGGCTTTAATGAGGGTCAGATCAAGGTTACGCGTGTGAACCAGGCAGTGAGCGCACTTGCCGCTCCGGGGACGCCCAAAGAGACTTCCCATATAAAGAGTGGAAGTTACAGATTGATCCAGACATCAAAAGACGAGGACGGCTCCCAGCCTCTGAACGAGACAGTTGAATTCAATGTCGACTTTTACGAGACATACAAGGACGGTCCATGGGTAAGTATAGATTATCTGAAGGCTGAAGGTCCAAACGGCAACATCACGCGCGCCGACAGGATGATATTCGTCCTTCCGATTGACTCCAGTAGCTGCTATTTCATCGATTTAATCATTACTGAGGTATCGAACCTCGGGGAACACGCGGATGTAAAAGCGGCGGCGATCGAGGCTTCCAGGCTCATAGTAGAGCAGTTTGTCACTGCTGCCAGGAATTTCCGGTGATAAAATATACCCCATCAAAGGACTCTGTGCTCTTAGGGCCTATACATTGCCGCTGCCGGGCTTTGAATTTCCCTGGTTGCCATAGCCGGGCTTTGAATTTCCCTGGTTGCCATAGCCGGGCTTTGAATTTCCCTGGTTACCATAGCCAGGCTTTGAATTTCCCTGGTTGCCATAGCCGGGCTTTGTATCTCCCATGGCCAATCCCATTTTCAGGCAATCGCCCTTTTCAGTAATAAACACACTTTGGGAATTCATATCCTTTTGCATAATTACACTGGAACCAATACAGACAATGCCACTCAGGACAGCAAATGTAATATTTTTTATAGGAAACATATTCATTTTCTCCAGTTTGATTTTAAGTTCTGCCGGCATGACAAACCATATGGTGCCTATTCAGTAAGATCCTGTTTCATCATAAATATTGCACAGAATTCGGCCGATTTCTGCAAATTCTTTACAAACTATTGGTCAACAGGATATTGGTGGTAAAAACGTGGCATTTCATTTTTTACTGGATTTGATTGGGTATACTTAAAAACGCATTATCAGATTTACCGGAAACAGCCATGTACTTTGCTGGTAGGTTCCAGGCTGTTCGCCATTTTTATCTATCTCAAGCATGCCTTTTCGATAAACAGTCCCTGTGCGAACCAGTAACTTATGGTATGATGACCCATCTGATACAAACCTGTTTTGATCCCCGGCAGATTTTGAGTATGCATCACTGTGAGCGGAGCCTTGACTTCTGTTTTCGTTTTCACCTGCTTTTAAAAATCTGAACTCAATACCAATGGAACCCTGGTAGTATGGTTCAAGGTCGCCAAGTCCCAACATGATCATGCCTTGATCCAGTGAACCGAACCCGCTACTGCCATCCGGATTGCCGGAACCGGCACCAATCCTGGCCGGAACGTAACGCCACCCCAACAGAACCGACCGTGACTGGCTCAACCTGCCATCCAAGCCCATTCCGACAGCAATCCGGTGATTATATTCCTTTTCTGCCATTTTTAATTTGGATACCGAAAAGGTCTTTTTCTCTTCCGGTTTAAGATCGATATTGAAGTCCTGAAACAGGGTTAAAATTCTCCTTTTGAACGCCCACCCGGCACGAAATTGCCTGAACGATCCATTCTGATCTATCTTTACAGGATTCAAGGCCTGCCTCGTCGTCTCAGAGCTCTCCGACGACATGGCAAGGTAAGGGTTCAAATTGATCCTGGTACTTGAATATAAAAGGGCCGCTCCGGAAAGAGTGAATACATCAGGCAGGACTGAAATCCTAAGCCCTCCCCATACCGAAGAGAAGTCCATGTTCCCATCGAATGAAGCCAGCTCAGTGCCCTGCCCGGATGAGGATATTTTTCCACTGACAGTTGCATTTTCCTTTGTAAATATCGTTCCTAAACTGAAATTTCTGTTCAGCTTATATCCTTGAATGAACTGGAAGAAACTGGCATCGCTCACTTCTATTGCAATGTCTGCCATATTCATCTGTCCGAGCATGAAAATTGGAATATCGTTATTTTCGATTGAAACCGGCCCCGGAATTTTCATACCGATGAAGCTGAATGCGTATCTGTCGTTCAGTTTATATACATAGCCTGGGCCACCCCCATCTCCCATAATCAACCCTTTAAATGATTCCCCCGAAAATCCAGAGGTCTTTTTTGTATATTTGTCTGATTGGGGATATTTGGCGCTAAACTCGCTCTTTTTTATCATAAGTGGCAGTTCTGCCTCAAATCGTCCCCTGACATGGGGGGCATTGGCAGGGTTGTAAATTGCACCCGATGGAGTGCACTGATTCATGCCGGTGTTTCCGAGCAGAATCTCACCTCTACCGGTCTCGCCACATATCATGCCGCACAGACAAATGCACCATATATCTGAACGAATTAATCTTACGGCCACGATATGATATCTCCTGTTGAAACAACGAAACGAAACTTACGTTTCAGACAATGGAATCCTTCAAACCCAATCCCTGCCGCCAAATTCATTTCGCAATTGTTCTTTTGCACATTCAATTTTTATACCAAAGATTTGGCATGAATATTGAATAACAAGGTAAGCCCCTTTTTCATGATTGCTACTTTTCGTGAATCGAAAATACGCAATTTAAAATGAAAGCATTTTTTTAAAAGGCCTAATGTACACAATTTTACAATTTGGAAATCATTTTCAAGATAAATTTCATCTAAGATGCTGACAAAGACAGATGATTTTCAACAGTGTAAACTATTTTATTATGTTCAATTCAAATGAAAACACTCCGTTCAGCAGCTAAAATGCTGATTTTACAAAATTACCCCAATGATCGATATCTTCATTGCATAAGGCGTTATGACATTTTCACTCCTCCAAAAGGAAATAAATGTTCATCTTGCCCGGATTTTGATTCTTATTTTCCAGCCAACATACAATGGAACATATCTTGCAAATGGCTTTTTACTGATAATGGTTTATTGCCGGACAGTGATTTGAAGTCCACACATCTCATATGTGATATCGAATTTTAATATATCTTTTAAGGCAACTTGGGAGAATTTTATGATCAGAAAGCTTCTTGTCATTTCAATTTTCGGCTATTGTGCCGCAGGATGCAACAACGACTCGCCCCAAAAGCAGAACACGGGAAATACACAGCCTTCAACTAATAAAAGCAACAAATACAAAGATACCAATGCCGACGGGAATCAAGATGATTCAAATTATGACGAACCCGGCGCACGCTCCAAAAGCGGCAACCCGACAAATACGGGACAAAGTTCCATATTTCAGGGAAATAAAAAGGGCAGCCAGGGTGAAACGATGCAATCCGGCAACTACGGGGATATGGGCAACAGTTACGGCAATGATCCGAACTCATCAAATACCTCGCAAGATGCGGGTGCCTTGTTGAACGGGAGATGGCAACTGAACAGAATTACCTGTTCAAGAGGCACGCCAAGTTCCTCCGCAAATCGGTTTAATGATGCCCTGGGCAAAAGGGAGGCTACTTTTGTTGCCGACATGATCGATGGGGGCAACTCCAGCATAACAATCAACATCAATGCCCAACAACTGGGAATAACAATAAATTGTGTCATAACCCAGAGCATCAGGATGAACGTCAAGGATACCAACTCTGCAGAAATCACTTCTATAGGAGGGGGGTCGAACACCTGTCCACCGCTTGTCCAGTCTATGCTGCCGCAGATACGGGCTGGCATGAGCAGTACCGTTCAAATCAGCAGAAACGGAAACAGCGGGAGTATAACAGGCAATCTTCCCATGACCATGAGTCAGCCTCTCTGTTCTTCGGGAGAACCCACTTACCAATTCAATACGCAGTGATATTAAAGATTATCACCTCTCATTTTACATGCAGGAGTGCCGCCAGAGAGCCTCTTTGAAATCGTATTTTATTGCTCATTTCATTGAAATTGAGAAGTTAATTCAAGGTATTGAGAAAAGCCGCCATTCCGGTAGAAATAATTCTTTGGATCTGGCCCTTTTTTCACCATAATGTCGAGTGTGGTATTTCAAAAAAAGCCAGGAGTATGGCTACTGATAAACGGATGGTTGCTGAAATTAAAATGAATCAAACAATGATCGAACAATCATTCACAAAACATCTTTGAAAATATAGTAAATATTTTGCGTTGGTGATCGCCGGAGGGATATCTTCTATCTTCCAAAGACGTCCCGGATATGATTAACGATCCCAACCTCCATCTCTCTGTCAGAAACC
>JADFZC010000005.1 GCA_015232735.1 Oligoflexales bacterium
CTTCCGCGCTCCTTTCCGCTTTTGGATTCATTTTTATTTGAGAATCCTCTTTTCTTGCATTTACCCTGATGCCGTTTACCGAAAGCTCATTTGAAATAAATTTTCCCCTCGCGAGGGTGGCAAGAGAAAAATCAAAATCGATATTTTTTACCTGATAGCTGTTAAGTTCAGGCTTTGAGGGATGCGAAGCACTGAGGTCTTTAACCGAGACTTTGCCGGATATGAGGCTGGTTTGAACAGCCCCGATTTTTACCTCGGCCCCGTTCATATTTGTCAGGATCGCTTCCATCAGTTTTTTTATGTTGGAATCAAGCAGGAACTTAAAGTAAATCAGGGCTGATATGATGATAATTAATGAGATGAGTCCCGCTCGTTTTCGTATGATGCCGCTGGAAGCCTTTGTTTTCCGTCTTGATTTATCTTTCATTTTTACATGTCCTCTTATTGTCTTAGTTTTTTGCCTGTGATTGAATCGCCTGAATATCCAGCAGCCAGTTGTCAGGGTTCGTTATCTTGCGGGATTTCGGGTCTTGCCATGATGAGCGTAATAAAAACGCAGGGCGAGAGAATAAGTGTTATGGCCAGGGAACCCATTACAACGCTGTTTTTAAACTGTGTCAGCGGCATTATCGGCATTTGATCCATCAATCTGAAAAGTTTGCCCAAAGGTCTGAAATTAAGTATCCCGGCTCCGACAGAGTCAAAGAAAGGATCCAGCAGGAAAGCGGAAACGGGGAACAGTATGAGTACTGTAATCAGTGAAATCATTATCGGTATTCTGAAGATCAGAAGACAAAGTATCCCCAGCACGCATTGAAGGGTGAAGGGAGTTGGTGAAAAACCAAGCAGCATTCCAATAGTTATTGCAGCTGATATCTGATTAGAAGAGAGATCTTTTGTTAAAAACGACAAAAATTCCAAAAATTTCTTTTTCAAGACATACCTCTGCGTTAATAGTATTTTTTACCCATCGATATTACTTTATTGAAAAATGTAATGTAAATATTTCTCTGTGTGAAGCATGAATTATTAGCCCTGAACCTTATTTTCAGTAAAAAACCTCTTTCAGGGCATAAAGGAAAGTGGTAAAGGTCAGTTTTGCACGAGTTTTGAAAGTTAATATTATTATTAATAATTTTTTGGAGGAATATATGATTAAGGCAATGGTTCCGCTGGCCGATGGATTTGAAGAGCTTGAAGCGGTCACTATTATAGACATATTAAGAAGAGCCGGCATAGATGTTACAACAACATATTTGAAGCAAAATCCTGTAGCGGGGGCCCACAATTTGAAAGTGACGGCGGATCGGAAGATTGATGAAGTCGATTTTTCGGAGTACTCGCTCATCACCCTTCCAGGTGGGCTGCCGGGAAGCTCGAATCTTATGGAAGACAAAAGAGTCATTTCATTCATAACCGGCGTGTATGAAAGGGGAGGTTTCGTATCGGCCATATGCGCAGCCCCTATGGCGCTCGGAAGAGCAGGTGTTCTCAAGGGCAAGAAGGCTACATGTTATCCCGGATTTGAAGACAAAATGACAGGCGCAAAATATGTGAATGATCCGGTTGTTGTCGACGGAAAAGTGATAACAGGTAACGGACCCGGCAGTGCCGTGCATTTTGCCCTCACCCTTGTAGAGGCGTTAATGGGTTCTTCAAAAGCGGAGGAACTTAGAAAGGGTATGCTGGTTAAATAGTCGCAAAATTTTTTCAACTGAAAGCTGGACATTTTCCCATTTTTTGGGATCGATATATAGTAATGTTTCCTAAAAAGTTTCACTCACAAGTCACTCATGAAAGGTATCATCAATATAACAAGTGTTTTTGTTGTACACCTATAAGCGCAGGGTAGGAGCGGAATTTGCTGCAAATAAAACTGGATTCAACGAGTAATTTATCTTATCTTACCAGTAAGATTATGTTTAAGGAAGGATTGATTTAATGAGCGAATTTGCAACAACGAAACTTTCATCCAAAGGACAGGTTGTCATCCCGGAAGATATTCGTGAAAATCTAGGGTTAAAGGAAGGCACGCAGTTTATCGTAATGACTGCAGGCGATTCTGTAATCTTAAAAATAATTGTTCCACCATCGCCAAACCAAATAAAAGATATATTGGCAAAAGCAAAGGTTGAAGCCAAAAAGGCTGGTGTCAATAAAAATGATCTTCACAAAGGGTTGGCACGAGCAAGGAAAAAGACATGAAGATTATTCTTGATACCAATGTTTTGGTTTCAGGGATTTTGACAGTAGCCCCCCATGAACTCCGCGCCAAATCACAGTTTTAAAATATCAACCCCCTAAAGTAGTACTAGGTTTTACACTGCTTGTTATAGCAAATAACATCTGTGTTTCACGTCAAGTGATTCTTTGAAAAACTGGGATGGGTCGTCAGGTTGGACAGAAACTCGGAATTCATGATTAAAATCGGGAAGGCGGGATTTAAACCCGCGACCTCTTGCTCCCGAAGCAAGCGCGCTATCAAACTGCGCTACTCCCCGAAAATTATCAGATGGAAACAACGACTTTTCCTTGACTGGAAATATTTATACATTTCAATGGAATAAAACTCAACCTAAAAAGCTTCACCAATTTAAAGAATCGATAGCCGTACGTGGATGGTTTTATTTGGCTATAATTCCATTAATTTGCATTTAAAAAATCAAATTTGGGCTTTAATATGTTCCAAGTACATCAAAATTTCCATATAATACTAATTATATATAACAACATTATCGGAAAGCGAATCCATGGCTGATCCAAAATCCAATCTTCCATCCAAAATACTGGTTGTCGACAACGATATCACTGTGGCCAATAAACTTGAAATTATTCTAAAGAAATTTAATATTTCAGTTATCAAGGCGGCTACCTGGGAGAATGCTCTTTACCTGTTCAATCAAAACAGATTCGATATGGCCATAGTCGACATGGAGCTCGGAGAGATGTCAGGAACCACCCTGATACAAAAATGGAAGAGACACGAGGTTGAGAGCAAAAGGACGACTTCATTTGTCATTTCCACGGGAAAGGCGATTACTACGGCTGATGAAGCCCTTATGAAGGAGCTTTTCGATGTCAGCCTTATCGCGAAGCCTCATGCCATAGGTCCTCTTCTTTCCTCCATGGCCAATGCGATGGCGGCAAAAAAACTGAACGAAAATCTGATTGAGGTGAAAACAAAAATAATAGATCCCTTGATGAAACATGGAAATATCACGAAAGCACTCCATATTTCCCGTGAAAAGCTGAGCCCTCTCGGTCCCAAGGGAAAACTGATAACTGCTGATATCTGCATTGCGGCAAAGCAGTATCCTGATGCTTTTTTCATCATGAAGGATCTTCATGAAAACGACATCAGCAATATGCATTACATAAATGAACTCGGCAGGATCAAGCTTCTCATGGGGAATGTCAAGGAAGCTATTGAGTACATGGAAAGGGCTGACAAGGTTGCTCCCAACAATATCGCAAGGCTCGAAGCGATGTCGGACATGTACCTCAAAGGCAGGATGCCGGATAAAAGCATTGAGAAAATGAAACAGATCATGAAACTGACTCCGGAGAATCCGGATGTAAAATATGGTTTCTACGAGAAACTGATGGATGCCGGATTTGCAGATTACGCACAGAACTTCTGCCGCGAAACCTCCACGTCGCTTGATCTCATAAAGTATTATAATAACCGTGGAGTTGTTTTTTCAAAAAATGCCGATTACAAGAGCGCCATCGAAGAGTATGTCAAGGCTGAGAAGCTTATCCCGCATTCAAACCAGCTTTACAGGGTGCTTTTCAACAGGGCCATTGCGCACATCAACCTCAAAACCTCACACGACCTTATGTCGGCAAAAATACTCCTCGAAAGATGTCTCTCCATAAATCCGGGCTTTGAGAAGGCCAAGGAAAAACTGGATATCATTGCAAATGTCAAAAAAGGCGCAAAGCCGGCACCCAAGACTGAAATCCCGCAGAAGGAGGAGAAGAAGCCCAAAGCTGTTTAATATAAGGTGAATTTGTATTATTTATGCAGAGGATTCCTAATGAATAAGAACCTTGGTGACAAAACAGGAAAAATTCTGGTTGTTGACAATGAACCGCCAACGAGATCTTTAATATCGGATATCCTTAAAAGCATGGGTTTTTCCAAGATCACACAATTGGCTTCAGTTAGGGATATCCTTCAGGTTCTGGAACTGGAACAGGTGGACTGGGTTATCACGTCGCTGTTTTCCGAAGGTTTGGAAAATGCCATGCACCTTCTGAAAATAGCCATTGAATCGGACTGGCTTGATCAGACAAGAATATCCTTCATAATTACACGCGAGGAGGAATATGTAATCCCTACCGCCTTTGAACATGGCCTTCTTTCCTATCATTTGAAACCTGTATTAAAAAGTGTGCTGGAAACTGAATTTCGCACTATTATTAAAAATCTGGAAGCGGCAAAGTGGAGAGATCCGCTTGTGGCCGCTTCTTTTCTGAGAAAATTTTTGGTCAAAAATGAACGGCTCGATGAACTGCTTCATTTTGAGAAAAATCTTCTTTCGATTTTTCCAGATGAGACGGATCAGTTGTTCAACCTTATTTATCCGCTGATGAAACTTGGAAATAAAAATGACGCATTGGCGCTTGTAAGACAGATAAGGCTGATTGTTCCGGGATGCGAGGAAAGGATAAGAAGTCTGCAGAAGGAATATCTTCCTGAGGAGAATCTTCTCGATGAGAATGAAAATCCTGTCGGAAATCTGTTTGGAATCGAAAGCATAACGGTGGTTGATCCTGATGAGTCATCCAGAAAGAGTCTTGAGGGGATATTCAATGGAATTGGTGTCGCCAACATCCATTTTTTTTCCGATGGCCAGTCGGCACTGCATCATTTATCAAAAAGCGACGACACATGTCTCGTCATACAAGAGTGGAGAATACCAAAGCTGACAGGTCCCATTTTTCTTCAGAATATTAAACAGACAAAGGCCGCTTCAGCTCCCATTGTCGTACTTAGTTCGCTGGTCAAAAAGGAGGACGCGCCCCTTCTAAGGGAAATGGGTGTATCTGCAGTTATCGAGAAGCCTTTTAACAAAGATTATTTCCTCCAATCGCTTATTGCGGTTCTTCAGCAGCACAGGGCACCTTCGGAGAAATTTTCCCTGGAACGGAAAATACGCGACAGCCTTGCCACTGGAAGAACGGTCGAAGCCTTTGAACTGCGTGAAAGATATTTTACAAATCCGCAAATCAGTCCCGGGCAGAAAAAACTCATGGATGCCGAGTTCGCCTACGCGAACAAGAACTATGAGAAGGCGAAAGGGTACTGCATCGAAGCGATCAAGCTGTCTGGCGATTCGATATTTATCCTTAACCTTTTGGGAAAGATACTTATAGGACTCAGGGATTTCGAGAACGCCCTGCGCTGCTTTGAAAAAGCCAGAGCCCTCTCCCCGCTCAATATAGAGAGGCTGTGCGCTATTGCCGAGGTTCATTCGCAGATAGGGGATACGTGCAGGGCCAGCTCTGCAATCAACGAAGCCAAGGACCTTGATGAAGACAATCCTGTCATAAAGGAAACTGAGGCCAAGGTGGCTCTGAATTCCAACCAGATAGAAATCGCCCGTGAAATAATGGAACAGCTTGAGACGGCTGATAACATTGTCGCATATATGAACAATTCGGCTATTGCGATGGCTCTCTGCGGAATGCTCGATGAAAGCATCTCACAGTATAGGCGGACCCTTGAAGCCCTGCCTAAAAACAGGGAAAAAATCAAGGCTATCATTTTGTATAATCTGGCGCTCGCACACGCCAGAAAATCGGAAATCAAACAATCGAAAAATATGCTTGATGAATGTATCAAAATTGAAATTTCAAGAGTGCACGGCAGGGCTGAGTCCCTTCTGTCCAGATTGAATGCCGCCCTTGAGAGAGGATCTCCCGCTGAACTTCGCTTTGAAAAAAAATCCAGGCCCGAGTCAGCTGTCATAGATGAAAACACGTTTGACCCTTTCGATCTGCACCTCGAATCCTTTGATTCGGTGCGAATGAACCGCGGAGATTTGGCCTGCTACATGATCTATTTTCCTCAAAAGAACGAGTCCAGGGCTTTGAAGCTGATGGAGGAGCCTCCTCCATTTAATCCTTGGAAATCATTGGAATATGGAAGCAAAAAGATCTCATAGGAGCAAAATCCTCGAAATATTGTTTGATTTTGACATACAGAATAAAATAGTATTGCGCCGTCCAGGTTCATTTACTTAATCAAAAATAAGAGCGGAAAAAATAAATATGTCATCTCGTTGCGGATATGTCGCCCTTGTCGGCAGAGCAAATGCCGGCAAAAGCACACTTCTAAATGCCATGGTCGGCCAAAAGGTTTCTGGAGTGAGTTCAAAGCCTCAGACCACCAGAAACAAGATTCTTGGCATATGCACCTTGGATGATGTGCAGCTGCTTTTTCTTGATACCCCTGGATTTCACCTGCCGAAGGCATCAAACCGGATGGGCGGTCATATAAACCGAGAAGCATGGTCATCCCTTTCAGACGCAAACCTGGTTTTTTATCTGATTGATGTGATGGAAGGGTGGACGGACGAAGATACAAAATTTGTTTCAAAAATTCTTAAAATCGGAAAAAGCCCTCTTGCAATACTCGTTTCGAAAATTGACAGAATCAAAAGCGACATGGTGGATCGAGCCGCCCTTCTGATAAACGCCTCTATGGAGATGATGATATCAAGCCTTGCATCAGACGGGGTATCAAACAGACTGATTTACAGGGAACCAATATATTTTTCTGCCAAACGGCCGGACGACATATTTAACCTCAAGCAAATCGCCTCCCGGCAAATGCCCGAAAGCGAATGGCTCTATCCTGACGATGAACTTACGGACAGGACTCAATCATTTGTCTGCGGCGAACTGATCAGGGAGAGTGTTTTCCGCTGCCTGGGCGAGGAAATTCCCTACTGTTCGGCCGTCCGAATCGATGCATTTGAGCAAAAGGCGGACATCACGGTGATCCATGCTTCAATAGTTATCTCTAAAGAATCGCAAAAGGGAATGGTGCTCGGAAAAAACGGCGTAAAAATAAAGGAAATCGGGAAACACGCCAGACAGGCACTGGAAAGACATCTTGGTGTCAAGGTCTATCTGGGATTAAACGTGCTTGTAGACAGGAACTGGACTTTCACTGATTCGCTCATCGAGGAATATGTCCAGCTGAACACCTCACAAACTGAAACAAAACCGTTTTTTTAAGAGGCTGTCTGAATCCCTATAGGGCAAGGTGCGAGGAGAAGGAAAACCGGAGTTTACATATTGGTAAAGTAGCTTCTCAAAAACGTCTGGTAACCCGAGACCCGATTTCTCGATATCCGAATTTCGATCCCAACTCATGTAAGTGCCCGAAAAAAAAGCAGGATCGGGATCGAAATTCGGGAACCGGGTGTCAGCACTCGGGGGGCAGGTATTGAAACATGGAATTACCAGACGTTTTTGAGAAGCTACTTGGTAAGTGAGAATTTTCCAACGGCAGCTGGCGCCCGGATCCGGGGTTTCAGACAACCTCTAAATAATGAAAGTTGATAAAAAGACTGTTAACCTGTTTTATTTTGATGTATTTTTTTATTGAAAATACGCATAAGGAAACAGCTGTGACAAATTTAGACTCATTGGAGATATCAGGTGGCAGGAAACTTTCCGGAGGAAGAATCTCGATAGCGGGAAGCTCAAATCAGGTAACAAAATGCATAATAGCATCGATGCTTACTGATGAAGATGTAATCATTAAGGATGCTCCCGTGGTTGATGAAAGACGGATAGTCGAGGGACTTTTCACCTCCCTTGGCGGGGAAATCAAGCATATTGACGAAGGTGTTCTGAAGTTCAATGGGAAAACCCTTCAAAATCATACGATACCCAAAACACAGTGCCAGAAGAACAGGATTTCTGTCCTTACTGCGGGCCCTTTGCTTCACAGGTTCGGCAAGGTATCCTTCTATGGTGTTCTTGGAGGCGACAGGATTGGAAAGAGGCCGGTCAACTTTCATATTGAAGCGCTCAGGAAAATGGGGGCGCATGTCGAGTACGACGACGACAACTATCATCTGAGCGTGGAAGACCACGGTTTGAGAGGCGCTCAGATAACTCTGCCGTTTCCTTCCGTAATGACAACTGAAAATATCCTGATTGCCGCAACGCTGGCAAAGGGAAGAACAATAATCGAAAATGCGGCAATAGAACCGGAAATCATAGAATTGACCAAAATGCTTCAAAAGATGGGGGCCGATATCTCCCTTGATGCGAATAGGACTTTCATTATCGAGGGTGTCAAGAAACTTCGCGGATGTGAGGTCAGGTGCATGGTGGACAGAAACCAGGTGGTTTCATTTGCCGTTGCAGCACTGGCCACAGGGGGGGATGTCTTTATCAAGGGCGTTCCGCATGATCCAGTCTACAACTTTTTAAATTTCATTCAGCGCATGGGCGCCGAATTCAAAATAAATTCCGAAGGTCTCTATGTCAAGGCTCCGGCGCACGGTGGTCTTTTGGGCACCCACATTGAAGTGGACGTTCACCCAGGATTCATGACGGACTGGCAGCAGCCTTTCATGGTTCTTTTTACGCAAGCCAGGGGTATTAGCATAATACACGAAACGGTATTTGAGGAAAGGCTTGGCTACACCGATTTTCTTAACAAGATGGGTGCAAGCATTACAGTAAGCACAAAGTGCCTTGGAGAGGTTCCTTGCAGATATAGAAACAGAAATTATATTCATTCAGCGATAATTCAGGGAGGCACGCCGCTTCACTGCGGTAGTTTTTCACTTCCGACCGACATACGCGCGGGCAAGTGTCTTGTCATAGCCGCGCTCGTGGCCGATGGCACAACAAAACTTACCAATATTCATGAACTTGAAAGAAAATATGACAACCTTGTTCCAAAGCTTCAGGAAATGGGTGCAAGCATAAAAATGGTAACAGGCAAGTGACCGTTGGCTGCATGGAAATCTGCCTAAAACTTAACCATGCTTATCGATGAGAAAAAATGGCTCTTTTTTCTTGTTTTTGTGTAAACATAAATATACACTAAAACCTCAAATTCATGACGTACTTTTTATATTCTAACTATTATCTCCAAACATGGAGCGATTTGATGCTAATTATTGTAGAAGGAAATATTGGGGTTGGAAAATCGACATTGTCACGAAAACTTGCAGAGGAGTATGACTTCAGGCTATTTGAAGAGGGAGCCGATACAAATGCTGACTTCAAGCAATACCTAAGCCTGTACTACAGGGAGCCTTCGAGGTATGCCCTCGAAATGCAGTTCTGGCTTTTGAGTACGAGATTCAGGCAGCACCAGGAGGCAATTGAACATATTCATAACACGGGGCAGTGCTGTATAATGGACCGCTCCATCTATGGAGACACCGTATTTGCCAAGAGAAACTATCTGGACGGAAATATTTCAAGGCTTGGCTACGACTCGTACAGAAAACACCGCGATGTCATGCTCCGTTTCCTGATGGTGCCGCAGCTCACAATTTATCTTGACGCTCCATCCGACGTATGTCTCAACAGAATTGCCATGAGGAACAGAAGTGCGGAAGCCGGAATACCAATAACATACCTTGAAGGACTCTCTTCCCTTTATAAGGAATTGCTGGTCGAACTTGAAGAGAGAAACTCGACAGTGGAAATAATAGACTGGTCGACTTTCCAGTCGGTTGACGTCGTAAAGTCAAGGATCGAAGGATTTCTGACAGATTACCGCTGGAACGGATTCAAGCATTTTGCCGGGCTTCTGCTCAAGAAGTCGCAGGAGATTCCGGAGAATAAGGTTATTAATTAGCCGCTGCCGCTTTCAGCGGCAGCGGCGTATCCTGGCGAGCGAAGCGAGCATAGGATCTGCCCCGAAATATCCCCATTTAAAATATTTGGTAGCTTCTCAAAAACGTCTGGTAATTCCATGTTTCGATACCCGAGTCCCGATTTTCCGATATCCGAATTTCGATTCCGATCCAGGCTCATGTAAGTGCTCGAAAATAAACAGGATCGGGATCGGGATCGAAATCCGGATATCGGAAAATCGGGACTCGGGTTACCAGACGTTTTTGAGAAGCTACAATACTTGTTAATATAGATGGTCAGGGACTGGTGGAGCATAACACAAATTTTTTCTAATGAGGTCGGCCCTCTTTTCCCCTGACAGCGTCGTTCGTTGATCATTTATTTCCGATAAACTCACTTCTCGCTCCTTGTCAGGAAAAAAGATGACTCGACCTCATTAGAAAAAATTTGTGTTATGCTCCACTAGTTTTTGATCCGTCGTCCACTCTTTATTCTTTAAAACCTCCTGCCAATTCATCAGAATATTTAGAACAATTGCAACAATGCTGCCGGAAATTATGCTGCTGCTGAAGAGAATCCGGAAGAGTTCTGGCATTTTGTCAAACACCCCCGGAACCGCCGCTATACCCAAACCAACGGCAAGTGAACAGCCTGCAATCAGCATATTGGGGGAATGGTTGAAATCAACCGTGTTCAGAATCCTTATGCCGGAAACGGCAACCATACCGAACATCGCCAACATTGCGCCGCCTAAAACCGGAATGGGAATGATTGTTGTCAGTGCTGCAAATTTGGGAAGGACTCCAAATATCATCAAAATCATGCCGGCAGCTACAACCACATATCGGCTGCTGACCTTTGTCAATGCTAGGAGACCAGTATTCTGGGCAAATGCAGTATAGGGAAAGGCGTTGAAGATCCCTCCCAAAATCTGGGCCAAACCTTCGGCGCGTAAACCTCGGACGAGATCCTCCCGTTCTATGGAGTAGTTACAGAGTCTGCCGGTGCCGATGAAGACACCGATTGATTCGATCATACTGATCGTTACGACAATCCACATAGTAAGAATTCCAGTGAGGTGGAATGTCGGAAATCCGAAAGAAAAGGGGACGACGAGGTTAACCCAGTTTGCTTTTGCAACCTCGCCGAAATGCATGATCCCCATCCCAGCTCCAACAAGGGATCCTACGATAATGCCGAGGAGAACAGAGATCGCTTGCAAAAAGCCCTTGAAACACCTGTTGATGAGTACAATCAAAAGAAGTACGAAACCGCTGAGCAGAAGATTTTCAAAAGAGCCGAAGCCAGCGGATCCGGCGCCACCTGCGGCATGATTCATTGCAACAGGAGTCAGTGAAAGGCCTATGACTGTCATTATCGAACCTATGACCACTGGAGGAAAGAAGCGGGTAAGCCGGCTCAAAAATGGAGCACTGAGAAATACCAGAGCACCCGAACCGATGATAGCACCGTAGATAGCTCTTATTCCCATCTGTGAACCGATGGCAATCATGGGACTTACGGCGGTGAACGAGCAACCGAGAACAACCGGCAGTCGAATGCCGATAAACCGACCTATTCCAATCGTCTGAAGCAGAGTGGCCATTCCACAGGTAAAAAGGTCCGCCGACACCAGGTACGAAACCTCGTTGGAGGTGAGTTTCAACGCACCGCCCAGGAGGAGCGGAACAATAATGGCGCCTGCGTACATAGCCAGTACATGTTGAAGCCCCAGTGGAACCAGTTTGGTGACTGTAATTTTGTCATCGATTTTACTACGGTCTCTATGACACATTTTTTTCCTTTACTTGCTTAGCTATATCACCATATTTTCCTCCTATGTCAAACCACGACAGACATAGCCTAAAGTTTAGATGAAGAAACCCAGATCCTTTACCATTGGTGAATATTTAGTTTCAAGCTTAATTTCCTTGTTTTCCCCCCTGATTTTCAAGGTTTCATCCCAGAGTTGCAAGGTGAATATATAACAATGATTTCAATATATTGAATTGTTAAAATCGACAGCATGGTTCACATTTGTTAAAACTTGGCACACGAACAGGGGGGGATTCCCGGGAGGATAATCGAAACCCAATGTTTCTTCTTTGCAAAACAGGAATTTATATGACTTTCGGATTAAAAATCTTTCTATTGACTGCAATTTCGTGCCTGTCCGCCTGCCGGTATGGACCAAATACCGATGATTTATCCGTCTCAAGCCATTCCCATGTCGTTGGAGGGCGTGAAGCTCCCCAGCACGCCTATCCGTTTATGGTTTCGATCTTTGGAGAAAGCAGCCGGCAGACAATCTGCGGAGGTTCGCTTATCGCACCCAAGGTTGTTCTGACGGCAGCCCACTGCCTGTCTGAAGTTTGGTTTCCAGCGTCGAAATATTCAATTCGAATAGGCAAGCATAACATGATCCAGAAGGAAGATAGCGAGGAAACGATCAAAATAGCCAAAATCGTGACACATCCTGACTTTTCGGCAGGGGACAGAGGGTTTAAAAATGACATCGCACTAATTTTTCTCAGGGAAAAGAGTAAATTTGCTCCCATTAAATTGAACAGAAATCATGCTCTTCCGGAGAGTGGCTCGATGCTTCGGGTAATCGGCTGGGGGTTTATCCATGAAGAGGCTTTCTATATTCCGCAAAATACCCTTCTTGAGGTGGATCTTCCAGTCGTTGATAATGAGACCTGCAGGGGGCTTAACCGTGAGTTTGACATTCAGGAAAGTCAGTTATGTGCCGGTTACCTTGATGGAAATACAAAAAAGGACGCCTGCAATGGAGATTCCGGGGGGCCGCTGTTCAGCCCCGATGGAGAGAGATTTCTTTTTGGAATAATAAGCGGAGGCAGTGGCTGTGCACGGCCAAAATTACCGGCATTTTATACCCGGGTTTCACATTATGTGGACTGGATTGAAAGGAAGATAGGACCTCTGCCCTGACTGAAATTAAAAGAGTGTTTTCTGTGATGGCAACGACATATTGACTAATTACTTTTCAGTATATAGGTTGTATCTGAGTTTCTGATTTTTCAATTATAAAAGGTGCATGATGATTCAATTAAAGGAAGCCTCAAAACTCATATACGACTCTGTAATCAGGTTTACACCGAAGGAAACCGTTTCAATCGAAAATTCACTGGGAAGAATCCTGTTTCAGGATATACTTTCAGATATGGACGCTCCGCCGTTTGACAGAGTCAGCATGGATGGATATGCCGCAAGGCGCGAAGATTTAAAAAGCGAACTGACACTCCTGGAGTCAGTCATGGCGGGTCATAGTCCGAAATATTCCATTGGAAAAAATGAGTGTTCCAAAGTCATGACAGGGGGAATTGTTCCCTCTGGTGCCGATCTTGTCTTTATGGTCGAACATTCCAGGGTTCAGGAAAACGGAAAGATAGTTTTCACGGGAAGCCAGACTGCCGACAACATTTCAAAAAAGGGGGAGCTTGTAAAAAAAGGCGAGACTGTCCTTGAAAAAGGGACCAGGATAAAACCTCAGCATATAAGTGTTATGGCAGGCTCTGGTGTTTGCAGTGTGGATGTGTACTCGGCGCCGAAGGTTTCTGTCATAGTCACAGGAGACGAGGTAGTCGAACCATTTGTGAAACCATCCGAAACACAGATAAGAAACACCAATGGACTGCAGCTTATCGGGCAGCTTTTCCAGATGGGAATAAAAGGCAAATATTACGGCATCGTAAAGGACGATAAGAATCTGATCAGCCAAACGTTTGAAAAAGCGCTTGCCGAAAATGATGTCGTGCTTTTTACCGGTGGAGTTTCGATGGGGGATTTCGATTTTGTGATAGAAATCATGCGTGAAAAATGCACCTACCTTCCGTTTCAGGAGATAGCCATCAAACCAGGAAAGCCTACCACGTTCGGCATGGTCAATGACAAATATTGCTTTGGAATTCCTGGGAATCCCCTCTCGGCGTTCTGTGTTTTCGAGCTTCTGATCAAAGAATTTCTATACAGGCTGATGGGGCATGACCTGATACATGCCGCCATCAGGATGCCCCTTTCAGAAGATCTTGACGTAAGTAATCCGGATCGCGAAAGATGGATTCCTGTAATATTAAAAAGCGGCCTTGTAGTACCGATCCACGCCAAGGGTTCGGCTCACAGCAACGCCCTGGTCCATGCCGACGGGCTAATATCATGCCCGGCAAACACCCGAAAGCTGATAAAAGGAACGATAGTCGATGTTAGACAGATTTGACAGAAAGATCGACTATCTGAGAATTTCGGTCACCGACAGGTGCAACCTCAGGTGCCGCTACTGCATGCCGGAGGAGGGCGTTCTTCTTTTCAACAAAAAGGAGATCCTGACCTATGAGCAGATCCATGATTTCAGCAAGGTGGCTGCAGGTCTGGGCATAAGAAAAATAAGGATAACGGGCGGCGAACCTCTCATAAGAAAAAATATTACAGATTTGATTGCAAAGCTGTCATCGATAAATGGCATAGAAGATCTCTCGATGACCACTAACGGAACGCTTCTTTGCCATATGGCCGGGAAGCTGAAAGATGCCGGACTTAGGCGGATCAATATAAGTCTTGATACGATGGACAGGGAAAAATATTCTCACATTACTCGGGGCGGAGAGATTGAACATGCGATAAAGGGAATTGAATCATCTGTCAAGGCAGGACTTGTGCCAATTAAAATAAATTGCGTAGTAAAAAACAACTCGCAGGAACAGGATGCTCTGTCTGTCAAAGATTTTGCGGAAAAAAATGGACTCCAAATAAGATTTATCAAAATGATGGATCTCGAAAAAGGCAGCTTTGGCAAGGTGGAGGGAGGGGGCGGAGGTGATTGCGCAAGATGCAACAGGCTCAGGCTTACCAGCAACGGTTTCCTGAAACCATGCCTGTTCAGTTCAATCAAGTACGATATCAGAAAAATCGGATATGAAAACGCGCTGAAGCAGGCAATAGACAACAAACCGGCATGTGGCATTGCTACAACGGGCGAATCCTTTTATAACATAGGTGGCTGAGCCTGAAAAATATGTAAACCCGGCCCTGAAGGACGAGGTTTCCTTTAATTTGATAAAAAAGGATATCTTATGAATATTGAAATTGGAATATCACCATCCCTGAGGGATTCAGACATAACCATATCCCTCATTTGGGCCGATGGAATTACAGCGTCTTCCTATTCTGAGGGAAAATCACCGGTTTTTTTCGAGAAGGCACTTTCTGAACTGAGAAATGACGGATTTGGTACCTGGGACCAGGCTATAAGGGAACGTGTGAGAAAAATGCTTCGGTATGGCAAGTATAAACCATCGGGAAGGAGCAAGCCGGCAAGTGAATTTCTTCTTAACGCGGCGCAGGAAAACAGGCTTGCACCCATATCCCCCCCTGTCGATGTCAATAATATCGTGAGTCTTTCAACGGGCCTGCCCGGCAGCATATTCGATGCTGATAAAACCGGTGACAGGCTCCTTCTGCGAAGAGGTGAAAAGGGTGAGTCGTATGTGTTTAACGGATCAGGCCAGTCAATAGACCTCGAAGATCTGCTTCTGGTGTGCAGGAAAGACGACCAGGGTGAATGGAGGCCGTGCGGCAATCCGGTAAAGGACTCCATGGAAACAAAAATATCCGACTTGACGCGAAAAGTTGTGGGGATACTTTATATTCCGAAGGCTCTGTCAGAGGAGAATATTGTTTCCGGTTCAATTCTCTACTCTTCACTTTTAAAGGAGCATTGTGGCGCCTATGACAGCGGATACCGGGTAATAAGTTGTTGATGCCAACCAAAAAAGATTAGGCAGTGATATTAGTTTTTATTTTATGTTGATATTAATAAAAAAAATTAATTAATTATTAGGTTTGATTGGATTATTAACAAGGGTTGTGTTATTTGGATTTAATGATTGCAGGTACTTGCGCCGTCAACCTGAGCGAAGCGAAGGATTACGGCTTAGTTCCTTAGTCAAATGATACACCCTTGATCATTACATGCTTTGTTATCTGAATGTGGTATAAAAATGTTAAAAATAACAGTAAAATATGTTATAAATGTATATTGTAATTTTCAGATTGCTCTGAAAATGTACACCAATTTTAAAATCTCAGAGATAATTTGACAATTTTCTGCGTGATCTTAAATTATTCTTTGTGATTTTTGAGGGAGCTAATTTAAAACTGTGAGGTAAAACATGTTTAAAAGATTTTTCCTGTTTGCTTTGGTTAACCTGGCCATTATTGTAATGGTTTCGATTATCCTGAACGTGCTTGGGATCAGACCCTATCTTACCGCCTATGGGATTAACTATTCTTCTCTGATGGCCTTTTGCCTTGTCTGGGGCATGGTCGGCTCTTTTATCTCCCTTCTTTTATCCAAACAGATGGCAATATGGATGATGGGCGTTGAGATCATAGATCCCAGGTCAGTGGGGCATTATCAAAACCTGGTTTTAAGGGTACATAACCTTGCAAGGTCGGCGGGACTATCAAAAATGCCGGATGTGGGGATTTACCCGGGGATGGAACTGAACGCATTTGCTACAGGGCCAAGCAGGAACAACTCCCTTGTTGCAGTTTCCCAGGGGCTTCTGAACAGAATGAACGATGAGGAAATCGATGGTGTTCTGGGGCATGAAATAGGACATATTGCAAACGGCGATATGGTCACCATGACCCTGATACAGGGTGTTGTAAACGCATTTGTCATGTTTTTTGCAAGGATCGCGGCTTTTGCAGTCGGCCAGATTCTAAGAGGCGACGACGACGAAAGAGGTGGCGTTGGAATGAGCGGTTTCGCCTATATGATCACGGTCTTCCTGTTTGAAATCATATTTGGAATTCTTGGTTCCATGGTTACGGCGTGGTTCTCAAGGATAAGAGAGTTCAGGGCGGATGTCGATGGAGCAAGATATGCCGGAAGAGGCAACATGATAAAGGCTCTTGAGCGACTTAACAGGGAAACACTTGAAATTTCCGACAACAGAGGGGCAGCGCTTCAAGCGCTAAAAATATCAGGACAAAGATCAAAGTTCCTGCAGCTTCTGTCCACTCACCCGCCGCTGGAGGTCAGGATTGACGCACTTAGAAAAATGAGAACCGCCTGATCGTGTTTAAACCTCGGCTTAAATACACAGCCGAGTGTCACTGTTTGACGTAAGCATACGTTGAAATGACAAGCCCATCTTTACTGAAATAAAAAAAGCTTTCATTAATGATTTGATAATAATAAAATTTCTTATATAAAGGAGCCTTGTAGAGTCATAGGTAACGAACAATAAAGAAGGAGAACGGATCAATGAAAAAAAGCGGCCTGCTGCAACATCAAACCTCTGCTTTATTATGCTCACTTATCTCCTGCGGGGTTTTTTACCACAAATTCAGAGCCACAGATGTGATGTTCTGGTATGAATTTTTTTCTGATGCTCTTCAGTTAAAGGAACAGGGAAAAGAAGTTGAGATTCACGCGATGCAGGTAAACCGTATCATCGAAAAGCTTGAACAGGAAAAAGTAGCGCAAGTAACAAAAAAAGACAGTAAAAAGTCTTTTACCATCCTGCCTGCCGGAATTCTTTCCCTGCTGAAGATCCTGTTGCCGTATGACAGACTGATTCATGTCGATGAAGCTTTGATGATCCAATATTTCCTTACAATCTTGAAACACAGGTTTATTGACCATTTCAAGAAATCAACAATACCTGAAAGCGAATACATGGAAGTGTTTCAACCACACAAGGTCTATGACATCCAGATCAGTTTTCTCGACAAGGTGATAGCTGACACAAAGGCAAGAATAAGAGAGTCGCAGAAACTTCAGGCTTTCCTTTGTGAAGAGCAGAACAAAGGAAAACATTTCGATGAAATCATAAAGACAATGCCTTCAGAGTTCAGTTACAGACTGTCATATAGAAAGCCTTACAGGGAATGGCTCTCAGAACTGCCCCCGGACATCAGGGACCTGGAAATCAATCATACCGCAAAAAACAGGAAAAACGATTATTACGAGAAACGGCTTGATTCTCAAATTGCCGAAAAAAACATATATCTGGAATTGATATCAAAAAGCCAGAAAGAATCTTGAATCCGGATGGAAATCCTTTATGAATGCTGAAGTTATCGCTGTTGGAACAGAGCTTTTGATGGGCCAGATAGCCAATACAAATGCTCAGTACATCTCAAAAAAAATACAGGAAACCGGGATAAATGTCTTTCACCACTCCGTCGTTGGCGACAACAGAAAAAGGTTGCATGATCTGCTTGCAGCTGCCTTTCAAAGGTCCGATCTTGTTATTCTGACCGGTGGACTTGGACCTACACAGGATGATCTTACAAAAGAGAGCGTCGCCGAATATTTTGGCCTAAAGCTTGTGCTTCACGAAGACATACTTCAAAGAATAATTGCTTTTTTTGAAAAAATCGGTCGCCGCATGACGGAAAACAACGCAAAACAGGCATACTTTCCGGAAGGCTGCATTGTCCTCGGCAATGAATTTGGCACAGCGCCAGGCTGTATTGTTGAGAATTCCGGTAAGACAGCCGTTCTTCTTCCAGGTCCTCCGAGGGAAATGTGCCCCATTTTCGATAATTCGGTGATACCTTTTCTAAAGAACAAATCAGACCATAAATTTGTGTCGAAATACCTTAAGATTTTCGGAATAGGTGAATCGGCGCTGGAAACAGAGTTAATCGATCTGATCAAAAATCAGACAAATCCCACCATTGCCACTTATGCCGGTAATTATGAGGTTACTCTGAGAGTCACAGCCCGGGCGGCGTCGGAAGAAGAGGCCGAGGCGCTAATAAAGCCGGTCATCGAACAGATAGACAATAAAATTGGAAGGTTTATCTATTCAAAAGAAAACAAGTCAATAGAAGAAACCATAGCGCATCTTCTAATCCGGAATAATATAACCCTTTCGATAGCGGAATCCTGCACAGGAGGCCTGATAGCGTCAAAACTCACAAATGTTCCAGGAATATCCGCGGTATTTGACAGAGCGATAGTCTCGTACAGCAACAGGTCAAAGATTGAAAACCTGAATGTCAGGCAGGAGACCATAGAAAAGCATGGCGCTGTAAGCGAAGAAACCGCCATTGAGATGGCCAGCGGCATACTTTCCATCTCTGGGACATCCATAGGGCTTTCAATTACCGGCATAGCCGGTCCTGAAGGAGGCAGCATGGAAAAACCTGTCGGACTCGTATACATCGCTGTCACAGATGGAGAAAAATGCGAGTGCAAAAAACTGACGCTTTCAGGCGACCGGGACAGGATTAGAAACCTGTCGACGATGCAGGCATTTTATATGCTGTGGAAGTTCATCAGAAGCCGTTTCGTATCACCTGAAGCCGACCGGGAGTGAGCACACGGCGAAATTTTTTTAAGCAAACCCGGTTTTTCTCGCACGTGCGGTCAGAAATTGTACGTTTAACGGCGAATACCCCGAAGCTAGACCCTAGCCGAAAAGGTCTGACTCTTCGTTAATCGTCGTCGGACGATCCTCATTTACCAGCATGTAAACGTAGGTCGTCCTCCTCCTCGCGCCTTGATTCAGACCTTTTCGGCTAGGGTCAAGCGAACGGAGTTTTGAGACAGCTTCTACTGGACCTCAAAAAGTCTTCTGGCAACCGTAAGGAAAAAAACCCTGAATCTCTCCACATACGAATATACGGCTGGAACCACAAGAAGGGTCAGGAAAGTTGAACTTATGACTCCTCCTATGACTGCTATGCCCATCCCTGACCTTTGCGACGATACTTCGCTCAGTCCTATGGCGACAGGAAGCATTCCTGTTATGAGCGCAATACTTGTCATAAGTATCGGCCTGAGTCTGACACGTCCGGCCTCAATGATTGCATCACTGCGCGGCATATCCCTGCTTACGAGAAAATTGGCATGGTCAACAAGGAGTATGGAATTCTTTGTAGAAAGTCCAATCAGCATGACGCATCCTATCATCGACATTATATCCATGCCGTTTGACGTGAGATAAAGTGCCACCACCGCGCCGGATATTGCCAGTGGAAATACCAGCATTATTGTTAACGGCGTAATGAATGACTCATACAGACTGGCAAGAACAAGGTAAATCAAAACTATGCCTAGTAGCCCTGCAAGAACTATCCCTTCAACCATATTTTTATATTCATCAGTCTCCCCGATAAATGAATATTGAACATCATCGACAAGTTTAACTTTTCCCGACGAAAAAAGCTCCTCGGCATCCTTTTTGGCCTGGCTCAGGCCAGCTCCCGATACGGCAACGTCCGCCGTGATCTGGACATAACGGCGGCGGTCAAGCCGGTCAATCGTGGCTGGCCCCTCCTTTTTCTGCGGCCTGGCTATATCAGAAAGTTTCACCAGCGACATATTGATATTCGGAATATGTATGTTGCTAAAACTGGCCGCTAGATCCCTTTGCTCCTCCTTCAGCCTTACCCGGATGTCGTAATTGTTTCCCTTATCCTTCAAAACCGCTGGGACAGCGCCCTCAACAAGGGACCTGATCTCTCCGCCGACAATAGCGCTTGAAATCCCGAACTCCTGCGCTTTCCGGTTATTCAGTATTATCTGCAGCTCGGGTTTCCCGCTCCTGTAACTTGTATCAACATCCCTTAAATTCGGATTTTTGCCGAGTTCCTCCTTGACCTTCTCTCCCATGGCTGCGATCGTTTTCAAGTCGGAACCTGAAATGTTGAGGATAAATGGTCTTCCTCTTCCCGCCATGTTTATAGCTTCATCGACCTTCGGATTCAGGTGGGAAAAGCGTTTGAGTTCTCCTCTCAGGATTTCCTTGAACTGGCTTGTGTTTACACTTCTTTCCTTTCTTGGAACAAGCTGAACGTATATGCTGGCAACATTTGAATCGGAGGTACCGCTCCCAATAGTTGTAACGGTGGAAAGAACCTCCTTGTGGGACTTCAACATTTTTTCAACACCGAATGTCATTTCAGTCATATGCACAAGCGTTGTTCCAGCCCTGGAATCAAGATTGACCACGAATTCCCCAAGGTCGGCGTTTGTCATGAAGTTTTTGGGAATTTTTTCATATGCCTTGAAACTCAGGAACATGGCCGCGGCGGTTGCCAGAATTATTGAGATTGGAAACCTGACGATAACTCCAAGGAGTTTTCCATACCATTCTGAAAGCAGATCCTGGAATTTTTCAAACGAATAGAGCAGGGGATGCAGCGTGTATTTGTAGATGATTCCATGTTTTCTATAACTTTTAATCCCTCCAAGGTAAGCCGAAAGCATGGGCCCCATGGTCAGGGAATCCAAAAGGCTTATCAGCATGGCAAAACAGATTGTAAGTCCAAATTCACGTAGAAACCGTCCTATTATCCCTTTGATAAAAGCCACGGGGCCGAATACCGCCATAATGCATAAAGTCGTCGCCACCACGGCAAGAGCGACCTCTTTTGCCCCCTGGCTTGCAGCCTCTGAAGGCGACTTTCCCATTCCCATATGCCGAAAGATATTTTCCCTGACCACAATAGCGTCATCTATGAGAAGACCTACCGCCAGACTTAGTGCAAGAAGAGTCGTTACGTTTATGGTAAATCCCGCCACTGATACAAGTATAAAAGCGCCTAAAAGTGAATTCGGAAGGGCTATTCCTGTGATAAACGTCGACCTGAGATTTCCAAGGAACAGATACACTACAACTATGGTAAGAATTATCCCCAGGACAATAGCTTCCTTTACATCGTCCACATTCATTTTAATAGGCTTTGCGCCATCCCTCACTATTTTCATTGACGGATGGCCCTTCATGCCTGAAATCTCCAGGTTCAATTTGTCAACCACATTCTTTACTCCGTCAAATACGGACACGGTGTTTGCCCCTGACTGACGATAGACAAAAAGGAAAACCGCAGGTTTGCCGTCAATGAAAGATCTGGATTTTTCATCGGCAAGGGAATCCTTGACCTTGGCTACATCCTTGACAGCAACGGGAACATCATTTCCCATGAAGCTTATTATCGTTGATTCTATGTCCCTGACTGATTGATATTCGGAAATAGAGCGTATTACTGTCTCGCTCTCCCTTCCCACGACCTTGCCGGCTGGAATGTTTTTTCCGCTGGCCGCGATCCTGGCGATAACAGTGCTTGCGGCCATCTCATAGTTTTTAAGCTTGTTCTGGTCCAGGTTTACGTGAATTTCCCTTTTTCTTGATCCAAATACCTCTACAAGACCAACCTCTTTTACCTGTTCGATACGGTTTTTCAACTTGTCATGCACAAGATCGTACAACTCGGCATCCGAAAGTTCAGCCAAGACTCCTATAACGGCTATCGGCAGATCACTTGGATCGACATTCTTGAGGATTGGCTCTTTTATTTCCGAAGGAAGCAGGTTTCGAATCAGCGCTATCCTGTCCCGTACCTGCTGGGTCGCGTATTTGATATCCATTTCAAGAACAAATTCAACGACAACGATGCTTACGCTCTCTTTTGACGAGGACATGATGCTCTTGACACCCGACAGGGTGGATATCTCCTCCTCCATGATTTTCGATACCTGGGTTTCAACCTCTTCAGGTCCAGCCCCGGGATATATCGTGGTGATCAGTACAACAGGAAATGTCATGTTCGGGTACAGATTAACCCCGATACCTTTCAAAGATATCAAACCCACCACAAGAATTACTGAAAAAACGCATGTGACAAAAACAGGTCTTTTTATCGAGAGATCAACTAGATTCATATGGGAACTCCAAACAGAAATTCAAAAGCGGTCACTTTTTACTGAGTGCTTGCCTCAAATGTTCTCATCTGTGCAACCAGCTGGAGCACCTCGCCAAGTCTCATCAATTTGGCAATCTGTGCCGATACGTATTCCTGCTCAAACATGAGAACCTGGTAAAGGGTCGAGCGCCCTCTCAAATGGCGCTTTCTTTCATAGTCAAGTTTCTTTTTCTGTATTTCCTCTATCCGGCATGAAAGAGCGACTCTGTCCTTTGACTCTACAAACTTCTTTACAAGATCCTTCCACTCCTTTTTCTGTTCAAAGAGTTTTCTCTCATAAATTTTTTCCGCGCCGTCGGCTTCAAGCCTGTGTCCTCTTACCAGGTTATCAACAGTTTTGAAGTCGAGAGGTGCGGTCAGGGATATTCCTATTGTCCACGCAGGCTTGTCAGTCTTAACCGAATTTGCTATGACCTTGTTGTCCTCGATATTCTTTCCATTTAGCGCATAGTTCGTAAATAACTCAAGATTCGGCTTGTTTTTTTCCTCTTCCATAATGGCGGCAGCTCTGGCGGCCCTGGCAACAAGTTCCAGTGCCTTAACATCATCCCTCATCCCTTTCATTTCTGTAGGCACCCCAAGGTCGTTTAACAGAT
>JADFZC010000166.1 GCA_015232735.1 Oligoflexales bacterium
ATTTAAACATCTTCCATCGCTCTAACATTTCCTTAATAATTACTACTATTTGAGTTCTACTTTTGCTCCAGCTTTTTCCAAAGTCTCTTTCATCTTTTGTGCCTCTTCTTTGTTCACCCCTGCTTTCACTTCCTTTGGAGCTCCCTCTACCAGATCTTTTGCTTCCTTTAATCCAAGGCCTGTTATAGCTCTTATCTCTTTAATTACATTAATTTTTTTATCGCCTACATCTGAAAGAATCACTGTAAATTCAGTTTTTTCTTCCGCTGCCTCCGCAGGACCTCCAGCCCCACCGGCTCCCGGCATCATCATTACAGGCGCGGCTGCAGCCGAAACTCCAAATTTCTGCTCTAACTCCTTCACCAGCTCGGCAGCTTGAAGCAGGGTCAAATTTTCTAAATACTCTATCACTTGTTCTTTTGTCACATTAGACATTTTAATAATCCTCCTTAATAGCTTGCTATTTTATTATTTTTTACAGCTAAGCATTAATGTTTCCTAATTTTATACCTGTTTTTTATCCTTTATTGCATTAATCACTTGAACTAACTTACGGCTAACACCACCGACAACGCCAATAAGCCCTCTATGCGGTGATACGATGCTTCCTATAATTTTAGCTAACAACTCTTCTTTGCTTGGAAGATCAGCTATCGCAGCAAGCTGCTCCGCAGATACCCCCGATTTCTCTACATAGCCTGCTTTTATTTTAAATGTCTCAGAATGACTTTTTTGGAATTTTATAGTTGTCTTCGCCGCCTGCGCTGTGTCACCATAAGCATAAACTAATCCAACTGGTCCCTTTAAACTTTCTGTGATACAATTAAGTGCAGGGACTTCAGTTTCTATCGCTTTTTTTGCTAATCTATTCTTCACGACTTGAAACTTTGCATTTGCTTTTCTCAGCTCGACCCTTAACTCAGTTACATCTTTTACAGTCAGCTTATGGTATTCTGTCACGATTATTCCATTAGTTTTTTTAAAATTTTCCGCTAACTGATCTTTTATTTTCTCTTTTCCTTTGAGTAACATCAAAATACTCCTCTTATAACCTAAAAGGAGCTGGATCTATTCTGATCCCTGGCCCCATCGTCGTTGATATGCTAACCTTCTTTAAATAAGTTCCCTTTGCAGTCGAAGGCTTCGCTTTTACAAGTGCTTCAACTAACGCTTTTATATTTTCCTCAAGTTGTTTCTCAGAGAACTTTACACGTCCGACGGAACATTGAACAATTCCGTTTTTATCCACGCGATATTGAGCTCGGCCAGCCCTTAATTCCTTGACTGCCTTCTCCACCTCAAAAGTTACTGTCCCAAGCTTTGGATTCGGCATTAATCCACGAGGCCCGAGCACTTTACCCAACTTTCCAACCGTTCCCATCATATCAGGCGTCGCGATAACTTGATCGAAATCAAGCCAACCACTTTTTATCTTTTCCGCCAAATCATCTCCGCCGACGAATTCAAGGCCTAGTTTTCCACACTCTGACGCCTTCTCACCTTTTGCAAAAACAACAATCCTCACGGTTTTTCCTAATCCATGCGGTAAAACAGTTGCTCCCCTCAAGTTTTGATCTGCCTGTCTTGGGTCCAAACCGAGATTAATTGCAACGTCAACCGATTCGTCCATCTTGGAAAAGGCCACATCTTTAGCCAACCTTACGGCTTCATTCAACGGATATAATTTTTCCCGATTTATCTTGGCACAGGCCGTCTTGTATTTCTTACCGATCCTACCCATTTTTTACTCCGTAGTCCAAACGAGTCTACAACTCTCCTACCTTATAAATTCAAATCTAATTTTTTATTTCTAATCCCATGCTACGAGCAGAGCCTGATATTATTTTTATTGCAGCATCCTCATTATAAGCATTTAAATCGGCCATTTTTGCTTTTGCAACTTCTTTAATTTGATCAACTGAAACAGAACCACAAACCTCTCTGCCTGGCTTTTGCGAAGCTTTTGTAATATTAGCTGCTTTCTTTAGTAAATATGTTGCTGGCGGGCTCTTGGTTTCAAAAGTGAAAGATTTGTCTGCGTAAACTGTAATCACTGTAGGCAATATAGTACCCGCTTGCTTTTGTGTCTTGGCATTGAAATCCTTACAAAAAGCCATAATATTAACACCCCGTTGCCCTAATGCCGGTCCAATTGGAGGTGCCGGATTTGCCTTTCCTGCCTCAATCTGTAACTTAATAAATCCAACAACTTTCTTTGCCACTTTTTGATACTCCCATTAAAATAATCATGGCGTTTTTCATTTTTACTTTGAAAACGGGGTTTATGCCACCTTCGTCTTTTAGTCAAGAACTTTATTAAATTTTCTCTATCTGACGATATTCAAGCTCCACAGGTGTTTCTCTCCCAAAAATACTAACAAGCACCCTAACTTTTGATTTTTCTGGTTTTACTTCGTCAATAACACCATCAAAATTACTGAAAGGCCCTTCTAGAACCTTTACTGCATCCCCTTTTGCATATTCATTTTCCACAACAACTTCAACTTTATCTTTCTGCTTATCCTGCGATGTCATTTGTAAGACCTCATGATCCGGCAGAGGTCTAGGATTCTTAGAATTGCCAATAAAACCAGTAATTTTCGGCGTGTCTTTAATAAGCTGCATTGTAGTATCATCAAGGATCATTTGGACAATGATATACCCTGGAAAGGACGTTCTCGAAACTTTCCTTTTTGCGCCAGTCTTTGTTGTAGTTTCCTTTATAGTCTGTGGTATGTGAACATCTCCAATTTTATCAGCCAAACCAAGATCCTTAGCTCGTTCAATCAGAGCTAGTTTCGCTTTTTCCTCATACCCTGAGTAGGTATGAACAACATACCACTTAAAATTCTCATTCATCCTGACCCCCAAAAGGCAAAGTTAAAAACCGACGTTAGTTGAAGTCCCAGCTGTAGATTAGGAGAGCTACGTGATAAGAAAACTTAAAATCTTTCCCCAAATAATATCAAACACCGCAAGTATGACCGCAAATATGCCCACAACAATGCAAACTATCACAGTCATACGCCTTGTATCTATAAAACCCGGCCAAGAAACCTTCCTAAACTCGCCTATAGAGTGAAGAAAATACTCATGCCGACCATTATCCCTTCCCAATAATACAGCGGAAATAATACCAATCAAAACACTGGTTACAGTGCTTACAACCGGGTATAACTCAAAATACTTTTCCGACCACCCTGTCTCTATGCCCAAAGTATGCATAGCTCGTGAAGCTGTATAAGCCACCAGCACCGCGAATACCACATAGCATATCTTCAACCAAGTAGCATCGTCCTTTCTCATCGAATATAACCCTTTTCTTTCAGGCACAGCTAAACAGGCGAGGAGGGACTCGAACCCCCAGCATGCGGATTTGGAATCCGCCGCTCTACCATTGGAGCTACTCGCCTTCAATCAACATTATTATAGAAGTGTTAGATCAAATTTAGGAGATATTGAAAAACCCATCTCCTATTTTCCTATTTTCACCTCACTCAACTATTTCAGCTACAACACCAGCTCCAACTGTTCTGCCACCTTCTCGAATAGCAAATCTTAACTCTTTTTCCATTGCAATCGGCTGAATTAATGTTACCTCTACTTCAATTTTATCCCCAGGCATAACCATCTCGACATTATCCGGTAATTTGATGTCACCAGTCACGTCAGTAGTTCTAAAGTAGAACTGAGGTCTATACCCTTTAAAAAATGGTGTATGTCTCCCCCCCTCTTCTTTAGTCAGTACGTATACCGACGCCTTAAATTTGGTATGAGGAGTAATCGTTCCAGGTTTTGATAACACTTGACCACGAACTACTTCCTCTCTTTTTATACCTCTGAGAAGAACCCCTACGTTATCACCAGCCCTACCTTCATCAAGAAGTTTTCTAAACATCTCTACACCGGTACATGTAGTTTTTTGGGTCTCTTTTATACCAACTATCTCGACTTCCTCTCCCACTTTAACAATGCCGCGCTCAACACGACCCGTGACAACGGTTCCTCTACCAGAAATTGAAAAAACATCTTCTATTGGCATTAAAAAAGGCTTGTCAATCTGCCTTTCAGGAAGCGGAATATAAGAATCACATGTTGATATTAGCTTTATGATTGCCTCGTCAGCTGCTGGATTACCCCCATCCAACGCCTTAAGTGCTGAGCCCCTAATAATTGGAGTCTCATCCCCCGGAAAATTATATTGACTTAAAAGTTCCCTTACTTCCATTTCAACAAGATCAAGAAGTTCTTCATCATCAACCATATCGCATTTATTCAAAAAGACAACAATGTAAGGTACACCTACCTGACGCGCTAAAAGAATGTGTTCTCTGGTTTGAGGCATGGGGCCATCTGATGCACTAACAACCAATATCGCTCCATCCATTTGAGCAGCGCCAGTTATCATGTTCTTAACATAATCAGCATGACCGGGGCAATCAACATGGGCATAGTGCCGAGCTGAAGACTCATATTCAACATGTGCTGTTGCAATGGTAATGCCTCTAGCTTTCTCTTCAGGAGCTTTGTCTATTTGATCGAAGGCTACAAAAGCTGTGTTACCATACTTTGCGGCCAAAACTTTTGTAATTGCTGCTGTTAAGGTTGTCTTTCCATGGTCAACGTGACCGATTGTTCCAACATTTACATGGGGCTTAGACCGATTAAACTTTTCTTTTGCCATTTTTAATATCTCCCGCCAACGACAGAATACTCTATAATTAAGTAAACTAATAAAAAATTAAGCGAATGCATGAGCATTCACAAGCATATAAAATTAGAACCTGGAGCCCAGAACGGGAATTGAACCCGTGACCCCGTCCTTACCAAGGACGTGCTCTACCCCTGAGCCACCTGGGCCTTTCAGATTTTTTCAACTTTGGAGCGGGAAACGGGATTCGAACCCGCGACCCTTAGCTTGGAAGGCTAATGCTCTAGCCAGCTGAGCTACTCCCGCTTATCACCAACAAAATGGAGGGAGATGGATTCGAACCATCGTAGGCACTGCCAACGGATTTACAGTCCGCCCCCTTTAGCCACTCGGGCATCCCTCCTCACCACACTGAGGAAGCTGGTGATGGGACTTGAACCCGCAACCTGCTGATTACAAATCAGCTGCTCTGCCAATTGAGCTACACCAGCACCGAAAGAACCTTCTGATTATAAATCAAGTAAAATAAAAAAATAATACTAGATTCAAGAAAGTAGTAACCTGAAATACACTGATTTCCTCTCATATGTCAAGCGAAAGTGAATATTAGGAATTAAATACATACCCATCATCACCTAGCAAGTTCATTAAGAAAAATACCACAGGCGACTGAAACATTCAAAGACTCCAGTCCAGGTTTGCCTCCCTTGATGCCAATTATTCTGTCACAGTTTTTTTTAACCTTTGCCGATATACCCTTATCTTCCGAACCAAGGACTAAAACTGTTTTCGAGTATGCTCCTCTTATCAGAGCAACATCCTCGCCATCCATATCCGTCCCTATTACCCAATAGCCATATTTTTTTAAAGTTTCAAGGGTCCTTGATAAATTTACAACCTCTGTTAAACTAACCAAAGAAAACCCCCCCTGTGCCGTAGCAACAGAAGCGCTGTTTAATGTAACCTGCCTTCTAGTCGGAATTACCATATCTGAGACCCCAAAAAATCCAGCACTTCGAGCGATAGCACCTAAATTTCGCGAATCGGTAAGATGATCCAAAGCCAGAATTAAATCTCTGCCGGAGTCAACCCTTCTTGCCACTCTTTCAAGAAACTCAAACTCCACACAAACTTTTAATTTTACGGCAAACTCAAAGCTCGCAGAAATATCCACTGAATTTCCTTGCATAATTTCAAAAAAAGAAAGTTTAAGATTTTTTTCTTCGACAAGGTCTCTGACCGATTGCTGAAGTGATTTTCTGCACCTTATACCCATTATTGCATCAGGTTTATATTTAAGATATTCTTTAAACGCTGACCAACTTTTTATTAAATACTCATCACTATTCACACAGTTCCCTTAAATATACATCTTAATA
>JADFZC010000167.1 GCA_015232735.1 Oligoflexales bacterium
CGAACTGACCATGGACCTGCAAAAATCCATCGAGGAAAACCGGGAATATTTTAACCTGATATCAGCCCGACTATAATACAATCGACCCGGAGAAAACTGGCGACTCATTGCCGCTTTCATCAATGTATTTGAGAAAAACCGACTTTGTCCCGGCAGTCCCATCGACTCTGTAAATTATGTGTGCATTCCCGGCTGATACGGGCCGGACTACCATATTGGATGTGAAATCCGACGACTCCGATATTCTAACCTGTCTTGCGCTTTCGGGGGGAGTCAGTCCAAGGTTCAGATCCGTGGTATCAGTGTTTTTGGAGGCCGATATTTGTACGGAAAGAAGCCTCTGGGGAAATGGATTAAAATGAATTGAACTCTGGTAAACCGGACTCAGTTCGCCATTTTCTGTAATAAACTGTATGTAAACAGTATACAAGTCGCCGCTCTGGGAAGAACCTTTGGCCAGATAATAATTAAATTCTGGAATTATAGGCTGCATCACGGCAGTCGAAATTGCATCTGCCGATGATGCTATCTTGAGACTTCTTGCACGCTTTGGCCGGCTCAAAAGGGAAATTTTAACCTCCCTGCTTGATGTGACTATCGGATCATGTATGTAATCGTCTCCTATTATCGCTATGACAGCCTCATTTCCGGGAATACTGGAAGTGAATGGGTCATAGATGACAGATCGTGTCAGATAGGGACTTATAAGGCCGCTCAGGGTCTTGAAGCGCATGCAGAGCATATGCGGCCCTGTTCCCTGTATTATGAATTCCAGCTGAACCACTCCCTGCGGATTGGGGATTATCGGCAGGAAACTGTCAACGGGAGAGGGGGTAACTGTTTGATCCTGAAGATTGCATGTTGGAATGCCGTATGAGCTGAAAATTGCTTCTGTGACTTCCATCTGCGTGGCTGCTTTCGGGGGCATTACAGTCAGCATGATAATAGGGGTGTCCGTTACGGTGGCATCGCCTCCGATATTTCCATTTACGATGAAGTTGCCGGGATCTATTCCAAAGGGGTCAATATAGATATTTTGAGTATATGAGTTGCTGATAGTCCCATCGATGTCGGCATATTGAAGGTATAAAGTACGCATCCCCATTCCGGACGTTAAAAATTTTATTTCAGGTGTCAGCGTGGAAAATGGCATACTGGCTATTTTGATTTTATCCTCGCTCACGCGGTAGAACATTGCGCCGGGAGGGGGGACAAGCTGCAGTGTCACTTCGCTCAGTTCAGATTTTGGCGCCCCGTTATTTATGGAAAAACCGTACCCTGCAATGACCGACCTAAGGACCATGACCTCCGTTCTGTAGAAACGGCTTGTGATTCCATCCTTGTCCCGAAACTGGAGAAAGAGCTGCTGATGTCCAGGCTTTATAAACAAGTAATCATATTTTTCCTGTACTTGCATAAAAAACTGAACATTATTTTGCCTGTCGTCAGGTTTGACGACAACGCTTGTATCAATAACCGGTTTGTTGACATATTCATTAAATATGCGCATTTCAACGGCGCCCTCAGGGGGATGGATTTCAAGAGGAACCAGAAGGCTTCCCCACTCGCGGGCTCCCCCAAGCACTCTGAAAACGCTTTCGTCGTCAAGACTGTCGTCAAATGATGAAAGGACCACCGAGGCGCTGTAGACGGAACTTAAGATTCCCTTGTCCGATTTGAACTGGCAGTACAGCCGTCTGAAATTTGTTTCCAGCATCATGTTATCCGGTCCGCTGCGTTTTACAGCAAAGACAAATGAGGCTTCGCTTTCGGCTTTCATGAAGGGTACTCCGGAGGTTCCTATAAGCTGAAGAGGATCTTCAGAGAACCTCATTTGAACAGCGCCGGCAGGTACATCCACATGGACCGCAACCTCTCTGGTCTTCGAAAATCCTGATCCATCTCCTATCGTAATTCCTTTGCTGCCGATAAACGGGTCAATATTAATATTGGCTTTTGCTATTTCGGATCTGTTTGATTTGGAACTGTCGGTGAACTGATAGTATATCGCCTGGGTGCCGCTGTCCGGAAAGTCGTAGATCATTTCAGAACTTATTTCGCGCCATGTCTCTCCTTCCAGGGAATCGTTAAGTTTTGCCCTGTCATGGCTGAGTCGGACGTATTTGGCCTCGGGACTGCTTTCAACCTTGAAATTCATCCTTGCGAGGTTATTGTAGCCGAGAAGCTGGTCATCGCCCCCTTTTGGAAGCGGTATAAGCGCGCCGGCAATGGTTCCTTTTGGAAATACGAAAATGGGAAATCCCAGGTCTATGACATCGCCGGGCTTAAGTTTGAATGTCGTGATGGAAACAGATGTGTTTTCACCGAATGCGAAAATTTTGGTTCCGGTATGGTTCAGATTCCTAAGCGAAAACCGTCCTTGATCGTCGCAGGTGATCACAGAACGGCCTGAAACAAGTTTAATATCCTTGACAGGCTCCTCTTTCCCTTCAGATTTCATCAATTTGACAGTGCCGCTGATTGCCACGGGTTTCTTCATGATGATCTGGCCGATATCCTTTTCTCCACGGTCTTCATAGGCCAGGGTGTCACTGCTGCCTGTTAGCAGGTTGTCAGAAGCTGAATTTTCAAAAAAAAGCGTAAGTTTTTCCTGCTCGGTCTGTCCATGTATGGAGTAATCCCTGTATTTGATATCTGTGATTTCCGTATCATTCAGGGTGAGGGAGAAAAAACCGTTATCATTGGTTAATGATGAAGGGTCTGAAGATCCTGGCAAATATATTTTTCCGTTTTTGACGGGAGTTCCGTCTTCTGTCGTAAGCCTTCCCTTGATCGAAAGATTTTCGTATGAAGCGGAGTTCAGTTTTGAATTTTTTTTATTTTTATCACAGCCGGCTGTGACGGGCAGTAAAAGAGACAGAAACACAAGAGTCAGAAAGGTTCCGAATTTCTGTTGTTTCATATCACGAAAGCACATTTTTTAGGGTACCCTTATCAAATAGTGTCAAGATCGATGGAGCCTGAGAAAACCGCTGATTCCTTTCCGCCTTCTCCGATATACTTTAGGTATACGGTCCTGTTGCCGGTGGTACCTGATATCTTGTATTTTATAATCTTCTTTCCGCCGGACATTCCTGTGACCGGAACCGATGTCTCATTTGTGAAACTTGAATTGTCCGCGATTTTCAGGGTTGTTGCCGTCGGGGGTATGGTAAGTTCAAGGTTGAGCTCGGTATTATTGTCAGTTGTATTCTTGGTGCAGATGCTGTTCGTACTGTTACAAATAATTGTCACGGTTAATAGCCTCGCAGGGAATGGATCGAAATAAATGGAACTGTCATATACCGAACTTATGTCGCCGTTTTCCGTTACAAACTGGAAATAAAGGGTATATAACCTGTCGCTCTGCCCTGAGCCTGGACTGAGATACCAGTTCAGTTCTATTCCTGTTGATACCGGCTGAAGCGGGGCCGTTCCCACTGCTGAACGGGATGAGGCGATTCTTACATCCCTTGCCCTTTTGGGAGACCTTGCGAAGAAGACCTTCACCTCCCTGCTCGCAGTCACGGTAGGATCGCTTACAAAGTTGTCCCCTCTGATGACAATATTTGGAATATTGGTCGGAATATTCAAGTTGGGATCAAATGGATCATAAATTACAGATCTAAGCGTATATGGACTTGTTATGTTATTGATCGTTTTGAAACGAATGCATATTGTATGAGCGCCAACTTCTTTTATCAAAAGTTCCTGCTGAACTATTCCATCCGGTGTCGGAATGAGAGGCAGGAAAGTATCCGTCGGGCCTGATACCGCGGTGCCCGCTTTTATACCACAGGTTGGGATGCCGAAGCTTGCTTTGACGGCCTCTGTGATCTCCATTTGAACTGCGGCTTTTGGCGGGATCACATTAAGCAGAATGATCGGCGTATCTATGACCCTGGCGTCGGCCAGCGGTGGATTTGCCGGAGGCGGAAGCGAAGGATCGTATATGAAGAAGTTACCAGGATCTGTGCTGAAAGGATCTATATATATTTCCTGGGTATAGGTATTTGTATACTGACTTTCGATATCGGCATACTGAACGAATATTCTTCTTAGGCCTGTTCCTCCTGTGAGGAAAGATACCATGGGCCGTATAGTTGAAAACGGCATATTTGCTATAGCAATAGGATCCTCTGAAGCCCTGTAGAATATGTTGCCGGGAGGAGGCATCAAAGAGAGAGTGACTTCGTTATTTAACGATGCCGGTTCACCGCCATTGATTCTGAAGCCTATTTCGGCGTATGCGGCTCTCAGGATCGTGATGGATTTTCTGAAAATTCGGCTTGTCAGACCATCTTTGTCCCTGAATTGGAAGAATATCTGCTTGCGCCCCGGATCAAGAAACAGAAAATCAAAATTTTCTCTCACTCCGATATATGTATTTAACAGGTCGCCTCGGACGGTGGATTTGATTACGATACCGCCGGCAAATACTGTTTTCGTGAGCTGTTCATCGAATATCCTCATTTCCACCGCGCCTTCAGGGGGACGGATTGTTATAGGCAAAAGAAGGCTTGGCCACTCTGTCTGATTGTCAGCGAGAGTGATTACCTCGTCATCTTTAAGGCTCTGTGGAAAAACATTTATTGTGACGGTGGCCTTGTAAACACCGCTCAAAGTGCCGTCTGCCGCTTTGAATTGGCAGTAGAGGTCGCGGAGGTTTGTTTCCAGCATATTGTTCTGGGTTTCTGCTGGTGCTCTTTTTACTTCGAAAGAATATTCAAATTTGGTATCGGCTTTAATAAAGGGGGTTCCTGCATCACCTATCAATTTTGCAGGATCTTCCGAAAATCTCATGAAAGCCGCTCCTATCGGCAGGTCAATATTTATTGTCACATGCCTTGAAGTGACAATTCCTGAGCCGTCCTCTATCGTAATCCCCTTGCTTCCGTAAAAGGGATCCAGCCGTATGGTTGCCGAATTGACTGCTGAAGTCTTGATTTGTCTTCCCTCATCAGCTTTTGTTCCGCTTTTTTTTCCATCCGCAAACTGATAGTGGAGGGTATAAAGGCCGTTGCCTGGAAAATCATAGCTGACAACCGACGATATATCCCGCCATTCGGATCCGTCCGCGGAATTTTGCGCCATTTTTTCCTTGTCATGGTGCAGTTTGATGTATCTGGCATTTGGACTTGCCATGGTTTTGAAGCTGATCCTGTAAGGATGGCTGTTTTCATACAATTGTTCGGACTTGTTTTGGGGCAGTGCCACGAGTCCTCCTGCAACATCAGCCTTGGGAAATACCAAAAGCGGATAATCAAGATTAATTGTCTGGCCTGCCGTAAATGTGAGCTCTGTTGTGGATACCGATGTCCCCTCAGCAAAAGCGTAAATCTTAAGGCCATTGCTTGTAAGACCCGGAAGGGAAAATTGTCCCTTGGCATCGCTTATGGTGGATATGCGGTCGGCAAGAATTTTTATGTTCGAAACAGCCTCATGCTCGCCATCCGCCCGCATCATTTTTACGATTCCTACGACTGCCGAGGGCCTTTGCATTGTAATTATTCCAAGATCCTTAACTCCTCGATCCTCATAGTTCATAACGAAACTTCGTCCTACGAGTGGGTTTGTAGTGGAGGCGCTGTCGAAGTAAAGGCTGAAAGTGTTGTCAAAAGCTGCGCCCGCGAATTCATTATGCTTTGCCTTGATTTCAGTCAGTAGCACATTGTCAAGGGAAATGGAAAAAGAGCCGTTTCCATCCGTAAGCACTATTACATTTGGGTATCCTGGAATGATGACCTGGGCTCCGGGGACAGGAGTACCAATGTCGGAAACAACCCTGCCGGTCAGATCAAGTGTGCCGGGAGCCGGAGTTGAACTTGTCTTGGAATTTTTATCTTTCTTGGTACAGGAGGCCGAAAAAGCCAGAATAACAAGAAGGAGGATGTTCCACAGATAAAAATAAAATTTTTTGTTTCCGCTAATAACTGTAAAATCCATCTCAGCATATCTCCACTCGGTTTCATCAAGTTTAAGGAAACCTCGTCCTTCAGGGCGAGGTAGTTCAAGCTAACC
>JADFZC010000168.1 GCA_015232735.1 Oligoflexales bacterium
CTTGCCAGGATATGTCGTCGCAGGCGCTTTCAGCGCCTGCGACTAAGTAGTTTTTTAAATATACAGTATAAACACATAATGTATAATGTATATTATTAATATATATCCTCAAACTTAAAATAAGAAAACTGCCTGATGAATACAAAAATCGACTTCCAGGGTTTTGAGAGATTTTCTAGTGTGAATGGAAAAGTTGTTATTTGCCGGCTTCTTGCCATTCTTGTCCTCTGCCTGACTTTGTGGACCGGAAGGTTGCCAGCTGCAGACATTGCGACTTCGCTTTGGACGATTAAGGATAAAAAGTCGGATCGATATGAAATCGCCGATTTTTTTGTAGCTGATGCTCTGGCTCAGAATGAATCTGGCAGCCCTATAAAGGTCATTTTGGAAAGAAGTGAAGATGGCAGCCATGACAGGTTTCTTGCGGAGATTGGAAGCATTCAGGAGAATCCTCAATTTGTTGATAAGGAAAATGGTGAGTCAAAAAAACCAATACAAGCCAGAGTGATTTATGTTGATCTCAAATATAATTATGTTGTGTTTGACAAAGGCATGAGGGATGGGGTTGAAATTGGCGACAAGGTCTGTCTGACTTTGAAAAATAAGAAATTTTGGTGCAGCCTTATAGAATCATCTGTGTCGACAGTGAGTGCTTACCATTACGATCCAAAGATCCTGCCCACGATGAGAAAAGGATTACCGGCAAATGCATTTAAGAGACCTCAGTTTGAGGAGAAGGAAGAGATTGCCGAGGAGCTTGAATCAATGCAGCCGGAGCCGAAAGAGGAGGAAATGATATATTCAGAGAGAGAAGTTGATCCGGCATACAATGAATACAAGGATGATATCAAGGATGATACGCCTTTTTTCACTTCAAGAGGGACTTTTGAAAACAAGATGATTGAAACCAGGGAAGATGAAGTCTTTGTATACAGGAGAAAGGATATCAGCCCGAGTTATTCTTTTGGCTATATGAATACAATCGAGTCTCCCTTCACATATCACAGTGTGTATTTTGCTTCGCCGGACATGAGGGATTTGGAGGATCTCAGTACCCATGTCATAACAAAAAATCCTACAAATACTCTATGGATTGACAGAAGGAAGGTATCCAATTCCGATTATGGCGTGTTTTTAAGATATACCTCGGCCCCAATATGGTACGGCAATTTTTCTCCAATGACCTATTTTAAAATGTATGAATGGACGGTAAATCAACAGCCCTATCTCCAGGATCGCCTGACTTATGTTGAGACCGATCAGCTTGCATATTCCTTCGGACTTGCATGTGACTATATTTTCAATGTACTTGAGACGAAAAGATGGAGCATAAATCCAGGGATCGGACTTGGCATCGATGAATCGATAGTCTCGTTCCAGGCCAAGGCGGTCGGCGGTGTGGACAAGAAATTTGCAAACTACAAATCAACCTTGATGCTTTATGGAATAAGGACAAACGTGGCATTTGTAAAACATATGGACAGTATGGATTTTTCTTTAAGACTTAATTTTTTCAAACCGCTCGGTGCAAGCAGGAAGGCAAAGGCTTCTGTGGAACTTCCCGATATGGGTGATGCGACCAAAATTCGTTACAGCTCCGATGTCAACCAGGACATTGAAGGCATAATAGATCATCGCAAGAATAAGTATGGGGTGGAATTTCTCCTTGACCTTATTTATTATATTTAATACTTGCCTTCAGACTTCATAAATCCAGCCTGCAGGGGCTTCAACCCTCCTCATATGAATGTCGATCAGAATATCCCTGAGCTGCTTTGTTATTGGTCCATAGGCATGTCTCAGCTGGTATGTAGCGCCGTCTTTTTCGCCAAGCAGTGCTATGGGAGTTATAAGAGAAGCCGTACCGCATGCGAACATTTCGGTACAATTTCCACTTTTGATTTTACTAAGTACATCGTCGATGTCAATTTTTACTTCATGGACCTTGATATTCAGGCGGGCCGCCATTTGAATAACCGAGTCCCTGGTGATTCCTGGAAGTATGGTTTCCTGGTTCAGGGAAGGGGTATGGAGTTCTCCATTAATCACTACAAATACATTCATTCCTGAGAGTTCTTCGATATATTTTCTGTCAAGCCCGTCGAGCCACATGGTTTGATCGAATCCCCTCTTTTTGCTCATTGTAGTGGCATATACGCTTGCGCCATAGTTTCCAGCCACCTTTGCGGCTCCAGTCCCCCCGCGGACTGCCCTGCAGCAATCTCTCTCAATGAAGACCTTGACATTATTGCTTGTGAAGATGTTTCCGACCGGGCAGGCAATGACGCTGAATATATATTCAGTTGAGCATGAAAGTCCGAGTCCCTTCTGGGTTGCAATCATAAATGGACGAAGATACAGCGATTCGCCGTCTTTACTTGGGATAAGAGATGAAAGGTGATGTGTAATTGATTCGACTGACTGCATGAATATATCTTCTGGAATGGAGGGCATCGCCATCCTTTCGGCGGACCTATTGAATCTCTCGTAATTTGCCAGAGGTCTGAAAAGGTGGGGGGTTTGGTGTGACGAAGGCTTGTAGGCTTTCATCCCCTCGAATATTTGTTGACCATAATGGAGCGCTTTGGCGCTTGGATCTATCTGGAAAGGACCATAAGGAAGAATTCTCGCCGGTTCCCACTCGCCATCTTTATAGTTGGATACAATCATTATGGGCGTAAGAACCTGTCCAAAATCAAGTTTTTCAGGAAGTTTGAAATTATTGATTTTAGTCTTAAGATCGCCTGATAATTCTAAAAACTTATATCTAGCCATTTTTTTTTCCCTTATTTAATGGAGATTATCTATTCCGCCAATGTCCTGGTTCAGAAAATGATATTCCTCTTATAACAGAAAGTCTAACCATGGCTTTATACGAAAATTGGAAAAATGTGTAGGGAAAAAATTTGTGTTATGCTCCACTAACTGCAGTCCAAAGGAATCTTCGTGCTTAATAAAGCACCCTCTTTGCTCAATAGAAATGCAAATGCCTTATCTTTGAGCACATCCTCCAAATCATACTCCATGCCGTCAATGACAACCCCTCTCCCTACCAGTCTTATGCCGTGACTGTAGTCTGCGTATTTTACTCCATGAACCACACTGAGGGGTTGAATTGGAGTTCCGGTATCCCTTAGTGTTCTGTGCCAGCCGTATATCGCAACCCTTCTGGTTGGAGTGTTGTTGAGCCTGTTTGTGACTACAATGTCCTTTTTATGTCCCGCCGTAAGCGCACCGTGGCTCTTTCCCTTGAGCTGATCTTCTATCCTTTTGTTATGATTGAGATAAAAGTCTATGCTAGTCATTTCAGGACCCGGTGGCATATTTGAGGGCTTCAGTTTTATTTTGGCCTGCCTGTAAACCTCATCGACAATTATGGTTGTCGGCAGAAGAAGACCGTAATAATCAGCAATTTTCTGTGCTGTTACCGGATTCATCGGTATTCTTACGAAATCATCATCGGAACCTATGGAGAGGTAATCTGGCATGACCCATACCGTAATTTTATGTTTTTTCCCGTTATTCTCGTGGGCGATATGTATGGGTACAAGTCTGCGCAGAAAGGATGGCAGGTTGCCTTTTTCAAATTCTGTCAGGATTTTTTCTTCCCGTTCTTCCAGGGAGGCGTTTTTGATGGATTTCATAAAAGCAGATCCCTCTTTGGCGCCGGAAGGTCTTTTGGGGATCGACATGGAAGTAATAAGATTTCTGTCCGGGATCGATATTTCATCGTTTTCACCCGGGTACATGCGAATAACTACACAGCTGTTAAGAATTAGAAAAAGCAACGCAATAAATAATCCATTTCCGGATTTAAGGTTCCCTGGCTGAAACAATCCGGGTAACATTCTAGAAAGATCTGCCATTTTGTATCCTGATTCTAATTACACTTGTTCCTAGATGCTATTCTCACAACCCCATTTCGTTTCATCTTTCGGAGCAAAGAAATCCTTGTTTCCGAGCAATGAGGCTTTGCTCATGATGGAGATAGAAGTTATGAAAGAACTTCTAATAACTGTAGGGTATTATCCTTTTATTGGCAAGAGGAATGTATTGGCTTTATATTGTGAAAACTTTTAACTATAGCTTTTCTGGAAAGCTGTAATTCGCTCAGAAGGCGACCAGCTGAGAATTTACTTTTTCGGGAATCGTTGAAGGAATTTCCCTCAAGTAGGATTCGTCAAGATACATTTCACGGTATTTATCATAGTATCTCATGATTTTTTTAACATATCGCCTTGTTTCAGGGTAGCTTATTGTTTCAACGAACTCGTCGAGGTTACAGCCGTTACAGATTTTCAGCCACTCGTTTACCGCTGATGGGCCGGCATTGTAGGCGGCAAGGGCTACTATCTGGTTTCCGTTGTAGTAACGGATAAGGTGTTTTAAATAAAAGCTGCCATATACCAGATTGGTTGCAGGATCTGACATTTTTTCAAGCTGCACCTTCGAGTCACCCATAAGAGTTGAAATTTTGGCAAAAGTGTAAGGCATCATCTGCATAAGGCCGGCAGCTCCCACGGGAGAATTGGCATTTGGATTGAAATTGCTTTCAGCCCTTATTACGCTTAAAATGAAAAACTTGTCGATTTCCAGAATTCCTGATACAGGTTCTATCACCTCATCAAATGCAAGAGGGAAGCTGGCTCTTCTTTTTGCCAGCCTGCTTTCAACGTCCATTGGCGTGGAATCTTTATAGTTTGAACGGTTCAGCTTATTTTCATTTATTGCCAGAAGGTTATCTTCACTTCCAGTTGTTGCTCTCAGATCAAGGTCGCTTGATTTGTCCGTGGTGTTTGCAGCAAGCATTGTATTGGAATTCTCAGCCCAGTTGGATATTTTTTTCCGTATCTCAGGATATCCGCCAAGTATAATTGTCGAATAATAATTATATGGAGATTTTCGTACTATATCCTTGAAAATGGAATAGGCCTTGTCTTTCTCTCCCTTGTTCAAAAGGATTTTTGCCTGCCAATACTCTTTTCCCATGGGTTCAACCGGATCAAGGGAATTTATATAGTCAGCTTTTTTGAGAACATCAAGGGCGTTGCCATAGTCTCTGGCAAGGTAAAGATTCCAGAAATGCTGCCATTTATATCTTTCGTCATCTGTGATTTTTGCCAGTTCTTCGTAAATATTTGCGGACTGCTTGAATTTTTTCTGTTTTGCCAAAACAACAGCCAGATTTACAAGCGCCCAGATATCCCTTTTTCCGGTTTTCGCATTTTGGAAATATGATCTGTAATTTTTTTCCGATTCGATTTCGTTTTCGAGGTGATTGTGGATCTCACCAAGATATTTGAAAATAATGGTTCGGGATTCTTCGGAGGATACAATATCTTTCTGTACATTTGCGAGAGCCAGGGCATCTTTATATTGTCTGATTAAAATCAAGACCCTTATTTTTTCGATTTCCGTAAGCAGTCTGACTTGTGAGCAGTATTTAACCGGATAATTCAGTATCCAGTTTATTTTCTCCCTTAGGTGGTTGTTTGGTGCAACATTTCTGCTTAGTCTTTTAAGGTAATCCACACTGAACCGGTATCCGTTTTTACCGTATTTTCCGCCTTTTTCCATATCGCTTATGAGTCTGTCCAACGCCCATACCGATTCTTCGGTAATTGGATATTTGAGTGCCATATGCTCAAGCAGTCCGTAATATTTTTCCCTGTCACTGTTTTCATATACCAATGAAGTCTCTTTTATTATGACATTTGCCTGAAGATGAAGAGGAACCCTGGCGGAATATTCCTTATAGGCAATCGCATATTTTTTAAAATCATTTATTTCAAAAAGGGAAGAAAGCAGGAGCTCAAGAGCTGTAATCTCCAGCTTTTTGTCTTCTATGCTGTTAATTGAGTTATCCAATAATCTGATTGCGGGTTCATAGATTTTTTCATTAACGTAAGCCTGAGCCCTATATACGCTTATTTGAGCCTTTGTATACTTGTCGAGATTTTTTTCGAGGCTGTCTGCCAATGTGATGTATTGGTATGATAATTT
>JADFZC010000169.1 GCA_015232735.1 Oligoflexales bacterium
GTTAGCTTGAACAACCTCGCCCTGAAGGACGAGGTTTCCTTAAACTTGTTTAAAAAATACAAAAAAGGATTATTATTACAGTAAATATGATTTATTAAACAGCCTCTCATCCCGACCTATTTTTCTGGAAAGCCGCTGCAAGGGTCATCGCCCGATGAAGTCGGTGGAGAGGGCGTGGTATTGACTGGATTGACGGGAATCGATGCCGGCGGCGACGAGGGGGTTGTCGGCGACGGCGTGGAAGAGGGCGCTATCGGCGTTGATGTCGGCGTTGATGTCGGCGTTGATGTCGGCGTTGATGTCGGCGTTGGGTCTCCTTCATAAGTTACCTTAGCGCCGAGCTTCAAGGCGTCCGCAACCAGTTTTTTCATCGTGGCTGAATTTGCATCGGTGAAAAAATCGACCAGATTGGCGCCATTTTTGAGATACGCGCTGTAGCGGCTATCCGTCGGGAATCCTGACGAAAGGATTCCGATCACCGTATCCGTGCCTTTTTTGAACATGGGGCCACCTGAATCGCCACGAACCCCCATGGCATCGGTCGCGACTTCGCCGCCACTGTTTTGTGTCCTGTCGCGTCCCACGATTTCATACTCTTCTGGCTGTGGCGGAGAGATTGTCGAGGGACGGGTGATCAAACGGTTATATCCATACAGCTTGACGCGCGAGGTCCCCAAATTGGTCGTCTCGCTGTCGGTCGCTCCATATCCGACCACAGTGACATCGGTTCCTTCGGGAAAACGGCTCTTGGCCAGGGCCGCATAGGAAGCCGCAGTTCCCGCTGGAAAAATCAAAATGGCCACATCCGGACTAAACCCGTTCGGAAAATCCTTGCCGCCACATACCGACGCATTGGAAGTGACATAATCAAGCACCTTTATCTTTGGACTCTTGATTTCCTCTTCCGTGAAACGAAAATTGATAACATCGCCGTTACCCATCAATCGCATGGGAAGCGTTTTATCGCAAGGAACGCAGTGCGCCGCCGTCACGAGGGTATTGTCACTGACAAAAGTGCCCGTACAGCCGTTGACGGCAAGAGTCTTGGGATCGACGGTCGACCATTGATAGACGGAGGGGAAGTCAGCCGTCTTCGTGCCATTTACGATCTTCAGACAGGTTTTCTGGGGTTTTTGCACATTGGAATTGCCCGCATCCTTCACCGTTTCCTCTTTGGACGGATCGACGCTTCGACTTCGCGTCGACGAGACCGTTGACTTATCTTCACAGGCGGTAAAACCCGGACCCAGGCAAAAAATCAATAATACCATGAAATGATGAGGACTAATCCAGGTTTTCATCTATAAATTTCCCTATAAATTGATATTTGACTTTTTCTTATCGGAAAGAGAGCGGCAAAACTTGAATTTTTTTTGCCCTTATCCGATTTTTCCTTGGATTCTTCATATCTAAGCAGAAAATAGGATCAAAAATAATTCGTAAAATGAGTGATCCGAAAATTCCCTACGAAAGGCTTGTACCATTCATAAAGAAAATGACGAGGAAGAGAAAAGAAGATCTGATTAATAGAATCAATCCTTCGTGGCGAGATCTTTACCTGGAACTAAAGAATAGATTGTGGATGACCCGCGACAGATCCTATGCAAGCTTCGCTTGCCAGGATACGTCGCTGGCGCATTCGCGCCTGCGACTAGTTACTACCGTTCTTTAATTTCCTGTTCGTCTCATTGACAAGATCCAAAAGGTTCTTGATCGTGACTTTATCGATTTTTTCACATTTGACATTTTTATTCAAAAGCGCCTTTTCAGTGTTCCTGCAGTCAAACCTTGCACGTTTCATAATAATCTCAAACCATGTCTTATCGTTCTCTACGAACCTGTCCTCAAATATGGGCAACATCATTTTCAAGTTTTCATTGCCTGATTTTGGCACGTAATGCTTAAGCATATCAACCCACTTTGCGTATGGAACAAGTTCCATGGGCTGGCCGCAGCTTTCCATAAGTTTGGATACCTTTCCAAATGATACCGGTCTTGGATTGCCAAGATGAAACACCTTGCCCCATGAATTCGGATCGAGTGAAATCTCAATGTATGATTTTGCCACATAATCCACCGGCGAATAATCGACATTCGCATCGGCGAAATCAGGTGCAGCCCCCATATCAGCACAGGCCAGCATAAATGCCGTAAGGGCGTCGCTGACAGGCATTACTCCATTTTTGTCATTCACAGGGCCAATTGCCGCAGGTCTGTATATGGCCACTTTAAGGCCTTTTTTGATGGCTTCATGGAGCATCTTCTCACAAACCCATTTTGTCTGGGCGTATCCGCCTATCACATGAGAACCGTCATCGTTTACATGTTCCTCTTTTATTATCTGATCCGGAGTCGTCTTCACGCTGTCAAAAATCGCCGTTGAGGAGACATAGTGAATAGGTTTTGATATGTTCGTCGAAGCCAGTCTGATGATTTCAACTGTCCCTCTTACATTGCCATCCTTTAGCATATTGTAGGGATATACAAAATTTACAACGCTTCCGTTATGGTATATCGCATCGATATCCCTGCTGAGCCTGTCGAAATCATCATCGCTCAATCCCAATTTGGCCTCTGACAGATCGCCAAGTATAATTTCCACCCTGCTTTTTATACCATCATCCCATAGTCCATATTTGACCAGATTGTTTTTTATTCTTGAAAGACCGCTATCCCTATCCCCGGCTCTGACCAGGCAGCAAACAGTCAATTTTTTATTTCTGACAAGTTCTTTCAGAACATATGCACCCAGAAATCCGGTTGCCCCGGTCAAGAACACCTTTTTCAGCCGCCTGGATGTCCTTGTTTTTTTGGCCACTGCAATATCGTCAGGAAGCCTTGCCTCCCTCAAAAGACTTATCGCCTCCGCAGCCGTCTCCCCGAAGCTGCCATTTTTTCTATATCCATCTACAATCATGGATATTTTAGCGATAGTTGCATTGTTTACAAATATATCGTACGGCATGGGCACCATAAATTCATTTCTTATTCCGGCAAGAATCTGTACAACTGAAAGCGATGTGCCGCCAAGCAGGAAAAAATTGTCAAGCACGCCAATTCTTTCTATTTTCAGAACACGGCTCCACAGTTCATGCAGCGCCGCCTGGGTTTCGGTTTCAGGATCGACATGATTTGTCCTATCGATTATTTTCCTGACATATCCGGATTTGTCCACTTCGTTCTTTATTCCTTGTACACTTGAATATCTTTCGAGTATTTTTTGGAAAATATTATTTTTGCCTGATCCTTCAGCTCCAGAAATCCGGCGACCTTCATCGGACCCGGCCTTGACTTCCCCTTTCACCTCATTCAAATTCAAAGATCTTTCAAGTCTGTCACTGATCTCCTCTACGGGAATTACAAACTCAAGGCCCTTGTCAATTGATTTTTCGCATTTGCTCCCGATGGATTTCAGAAAATCGAGCACCGGCCTGTTTTTGGCGGTCGGAAAAAAATCAAATCTTATCGAAAAGAGATTCATTTCCTCTGCCAGCTCTTTCATTTTTCCGACCATTCTATGTTCGACACGCCTGCCGAGAACCCTGCAGCTAAGCAGGAAGGTGTCCGCAACTAGATGTTTTTCAGAAACGATGCATATCATAAGACCCACAAGGCCATAGTCTCCAAATCTGTCTTTTACCTTCACCGTGTAACATTTTGCGTTTTTGGTCTTTATCAGATTTCTCAGCTCTGTCTCGGTTCTCCTGACAGTTGTTGAGTTGAATTGATTCGTCTTCAGGGTCAGCTGCGAGGCCCTTGGATATTCACCTTCACTGACTGGTTCAATTTCCACCGCGAGATCGAGTTTTTTAATAAAGTCCTCATACGACGCCACTTCTTTAAGAGCTCTGTTTCTCTCAATTTCCTGCTTGTACATTCCGGTTCTTTTCTTATCTTCATCAGTAGTCGACAGCCTGTCAAAGAACCATGTATGATTTATCATTTCCAGAACTCTGTCATATTCCGGATGGAACCTAATGGTCAAAACATCCGGACAATTTGCCCTGACCTCGGCGCATTCCACAGGATTGTCATCTATAAAAACAAAGCTGTCGAGGCCCAGGCCCAGTTCTTCCGCAAGTGACAACATGTTTTCCGACTTGGAATTCCAGTTGATCCTCCAACCGACCAGATGCTCTTTTTTAAGAATCATGTCGTTTCGGCTTTCAAAAACCTGCATCACGTCTTCTTCAATATTTTTGCTGCAAAGGCAGATGAGCACTCCCTGATCATGCTGTCTTACGGCAAATTCCTGCAGAGCCTTGCATCCAACATCAAATTTTATTCCGTTTATGCCATCCTCGCCGACAACGCCTCTCCATAACGTATTATCACAGTCAAGAACGATCACTTTGCAGGGAGCATTTTGCAGCATGTAAAGTCTTCTCGATATCATCGTCGAAAGTGCAGTATAATATTCGCCGGTATAAGGTATGTGGCCAAGTTCAAGCTGTTCCGCATCAAAATAATTTTCCACCGGGTATAATTCCATCAGGTCTTCATCTGTTATGAAAAAAATCTGTTTATTGCCTGAAACTCCCTTCTTGACAATATCAGTAAGCTCGCTGGAAACCGGCTTCCAGTTTTCATCATCCAAAAGTTTTGGCGAGCTTCTGCAAATAATGGCAATATAGGGCACTCTTCCCTCTTTGGCTGCATTTTTAAGATATTCTGCAAATTCAGATGCAAGCTCGCACAGATTGTTTCTGTCTATTTTCGAGTCTTTTATCCAGTCCTCATACCGAATCAATATTACATTAATCCCGTTTTCATTTGTCCTGATCAGGCTTCCCCTGTCCAATAAACTCTGAAACACCTGATTAAATCCCTCGAATTCGATTTTTGAACGCACCCCTAAGGAATTCATCCAAAACCTGAGGGGCTCATGGATTGGCTCAGCGGTGAAGGTGGAGACTATCCTGATCCTGTTTTTCCTTTTAACTCCGGCATGAGCAAATATCTCACTGGCCTTCTTGTCGGGATTTTCTATAATAAACTCGATAGTCTTCTGATATTTCTCCATGAGTTCGCCGATAAAGGCTTTTGAGAACAGCTCCGACATGTAGTCCAGATTTAATGTATAACCTTCCTCATCCCTCAAGACTGTAAAAAAGAGCTCAAAATCAAGATATGGCCTTTTTAATTCCACCATTGTCGCTTTGCAGCCAGGTATGTTTAATGACTCCATCTGATTCATATAACTCAACACGACCTGAACTGGAGGTTTTTGAACAAGGCCCATGTTTTTTCGCAGTATTGGAACCATCTCACCGAACGGAATCATTGTATGCCCTGTATCCAGGATATTCTTGCCAATTTGATCTATCAATTCCTGAAGAGTCTCATCATCTGAAACAGCGCTCTTGACTATGGATATGTTTGCAAAAAATCCTATAAGATTTTCGGCCCCGGCAAATGGACGGTTAAGATGAGGAACTCCAAGTACTATGTTTTCCTGCTCGGATATGGCATAAATCAAAAGATCCAAAGCCGTCGCAAACAGTACAAAAGGTGTCACCTTTTTTCCCCTGCAGAATTCATCTATATCCGTGGGTTTCAATTTCCAGCTTATGCTTTCAGACTTTCCCGAAAGTTCATTTGGCGCTGTCAAATCGTATGGAAAATCGATGACAGTATCGATGCCCGAAAGCTCCATGTTCCAATGTTCACGCATTATTTCCAACTTTTCGATGCCAAAACGGTCTTTTTCATAGGAAACAAAATCCCGATAGCTTTTAGATATTGGAGCCAGCTCTGCCTTATTTCCTTCAACAAGCGCGGAATAGACTAGAGAAAATTCCCTTATAAAAATCATCGCTGACCAGATATCTGATATAATGTGATGAAACACAACGACAAGAATATGTTCCTTGTCTTTCCGGCGGATGATGGAAACACTGAACAGGGGACCTCTTTCGATATCAAATACCCTGTTTTTAAGACTGGAAATGAGCTCATCCAAATCCCGCCTTTCCTTTTCTGAAAAATCAAAAAAGGAGATGG
>JADFZC010000006.1 GCA_015232735.1 Oligoflexales bacterium
GAGGTTTAAAGCCTCTCCTGATTCGACACCCGGTCCTTCAGGGCCGGGTTTACATGACAGGATTTTTGGAGAAAGAGATGTTTTGTGTCAGCTGTTCGAGGATGATCTCATTTTCATTGGGAAGTCGTAAAAAATTTTGCACAAGCTGTGACGAGGCGATCAGGCGCTATAGGATATTTGAGGGGGGATATATACGTTCCGGGGGTGTGGACGGAGCGAATTCTCACGAAGTTTTAATACTTTATGAATATCACGGACTCGTAAGAAAACTCATTCTGAATGCAAAGGTCCGGTGTGAGTATAATGCCCTGAAGGCGATTTTGGATTTGGGTCATGAGAGAGAAGAGACGGACGGGCTTTCTGAATGGGCGAGAATCATAATGGAAGTCCCTTCGAGTTTTTGGGGGCGCTATCACGGGAAATATGATATTGCAGGAGTTTTTGCAAGGCAGCTGGCTTTTAGAGCTGGAAAAAAATATGTTCAGGGTCCCTCAAAGCTTTACTGGCGGACCAGAAAAAGGGCCATGGACAGGGATAAGGAAAGCAGTCCGGCCGGTAAAGCATTTCCCTTTCAGAAGATGATGTCTGAAAGTTTTAAAAAAAAATTAGAAATATTGGGGGCTTCAAAAAAATATTCATCCAGGCGCATTCTTGTTGTTGACGATATTGTCACGAGCGGTTTCACTATGTCCCTGATGGCAGGGGAACTTGAAGGGTGGGATGTGAAATTTCTGGCTTTTGCGGGCCCGGATGTTTCCAAAACAACTAGTAGTAAATGGTTATCAAAACATGAACCAAAACGTGAACATGACAATATTGGATCAGCAGTCTTTCGAGAGGTTGACCCCGATGATGAGACAATATTTTGAGTTGAAGGCAAGGGTTCCTGATTCTATCCTGTTTTTCAGGATGGGCGATTTCTTTGAGATTTTTGGAGATGATGCATTGCTTGTCGCGCCAAAATTGGAGATCGTGCTGACAAGCAGGGAGCGTGGCGGCGGTGAAGACCGGATTCCATTTTGCGGGGTTCCGCATCATAGCGCAAAGAATTACTGGCTGAAACTTTTAAGGATGGGATACAAAGTCACAATCGCCGATCAGGTGGAAAACGCTGATGAGGCCAAGGGGCTGGTAAAGAGGGACATAACGAGAATCATCACGCCTGGATGCATAGACGAGCTTGAGGGGCTTGAGCAGGACTCACCCAATTATCTGATGGCCTTCTATGAGGAGCCTTCCACAAGATCGATGGCTGCGGTTGTTGCCGATATTTCTACGGGTGAGCTGAGATGCGGAAATATATCTGGTCAGGATGCCATATGCCCCCTTGTTGAGAGATTTCGCCCTAGGGAGGTTCTCTTCAGAAAGTTTTTTTTCACCGATGCTGCAAGGCTTTTGGAAAGATATACACAGTACAGCCGGCTTTCGTTCGGAGAACTGCCTGAATCGATCCTGAGGGATCAAACCGGACAGGATGAGATTTTCAGAAGGGTGTTTCAGGGGGCATCCATCGAGGATTGCAGTTCAGAGAATGTTTGTGGCGGCCGGGCTCTTATAGCTTCAGTACTGACATATATTGAGAGTCTGCATTCCAGTATCGATCAGTTTCTTTGCATAAAACCGCTTCAGGATCGGGATACGATGGTGCTTGATGAAATAGCGGTCAGGGATCTTGAAATTTTCGAGACTGTCAGAAGAAGATCGAAGGAAGGGAGCATTTTTAATGAGATAAACAGGACATTGACTCCAATGGGAGCGAGGCTTTTGCGCCATGGTCTGGCAAGTCCGTTTTTGGACAGGAAAAAAATAGAGGAGAGACAGTCAGGGGTGGAGTTTCTCCTTGCGGCGGACTTTCAGCTTGTTGACAGATTGAGGGGGGAACTAAAAAGCACGCCGGATCTTGAGCGGATAATAACGAGGGTGATAGGGAAGAGAGCCAGTCCCCTTGAGATAACCAGAATGAAAGCGGTACTGGAAAAGGCCAGAGGCGTATCAGCGATTTTTTCAGAGGTCAGCATACCGGGTGATAATCCGATTTCCCTGGCTGCGAAGGATATTATGGCTTTCAGGAGGCCTTTGGATCTTTTGGAAAGCGCCGTTTCCGACCTGCCCGGCAGTCTTGGAGGTAATCTTGATGTTTTCAAACCGGGATATGACAGCCTGCTTGATAAAAAGAGGCAGCTGTCCAGGAGCGGCGAGGATGAGGTCTCCAGATATGAGCAAAGGCTTCGTGAGGAGACATCCATATCCAGTTTAAAAATCAAGAATCATAAAACGTTTGGTTTTTTGATAGAGGTGACAAAGCCGAACCTCTCAAAAGTTCCTGATTGTTTTATCAGACGGCAGACAATGGTAAATTGCGAGCGTTTTATCACAATGGAACTTGAGGAGATGGGGGCCCAGCTGCTTTCAGCAAATGAGGATGCTCTTCAGAGGGAAATGGAACTTTACGACGATCTCCTGTCGAAACTGGCTCGCCATAAGGAGGAATACGGAGCCATCTCAAGAGGATTGGCTCATATAGATCTGCTCGTATCCTTTGCTTTCAAGGCGCGGGAATCCTCATATTGCCGTCCTGTGTTTTCCGAGGACGGTTCGCTTTGTCTTCTGGCTTCACGACATCCGGTTGTGGAGCAGTTTGTGGGGACACATCAGTTTGTTCCAAATGATGTTTACATTTCAGGTTCTGCCCGGCATCTTTTGATTACAGGTCCCAACATGGCTGGAAAATCAACGGTGATGAGACAGACGGCGATAGCCGCGATATTGCATCAGATTGGATCCTTTGTTCCTGCGGCCGAAGCCAGGATTCCAATTTTTGATCGCATTTTTACGAGGGTTGGTGCTGCTGATGACCTTTCCATGGGGCAGTCGACATTCATGGTGGAGATGTCAGAGGCGGCACATATTTTAAGGGGAGCCAGCGAGAGAAGCCTTGTGATACTTGATGAGGTTGGTCGGGGAACTTCCACGCAGGATGGGATGTCGATAGCGGCGGCGATCTTTGAAGATCTTGTTTTGCGCGTCGATTGCTATACCCTTTTTGCGACGCATTATCATGAACTTGTGCCTTTCATGGAGAAGTTCTCCCAGGTGAGGACTGTTCAGACAGAGGTGATAGAAAAAGGTGGAAGGATCAGTTTTACCCATAGACTGATCGAGGGGGCAAGCGGCAGCAGTTTCGGGATCGAGGTCGCAAAGATAGCCGGTCTGCCGGCTTCAGTGATCGACAGAGCGAAATTGTTTCTTAACGAGGGGGATGTTTCGCCTCGGAAAGGTGGAAAATTGAAAAAAATTCAAAAATCGCCTCCTTTGGAAAATCAGAGATTTGGTTTTTTCGGCGGTGAAAGAAGTTGTGAAATCAGTTCGAGGATTGAGCGTAATATCTTGGAAAAAATAAGAAAAGTAAATATTTATCAAACGACTCCGATTCAGGCGTTAAACCTGTTGAGCGATTTAAAGCTAATATGTGATAATGGTGAAAAGGGGGATTTTTGTTCAAATAATCTTTTTGATATTGAAACGGTTTCTTAAATGGCAAAAAGAAAAGAGATGTTCATGAATATGCAATGTCTTGTTTTTTTTGTGAAAAAAAATTATGATTTTACTTCAATGTCATTATAAACTAGAAGTTTCTACCTTGTTGTGACGGAAAGGGGATATGCTATGGCTGAGAAAGACAATGATAAAGCAGGTACCGTGCCGGCCCATGAACATTTTACCAGGGAAGAACTTGAACATTTTCGTACGTTACTGCTTAAAGAGAAGGCATTTCTTCTGGAGAAGTCTGAAGAGCGTGTCAAGAGTGGAAACATTGAGCTTGACAAGAACGAGATGCTTGATGAAGTGGACCTGGCCTCCGTTACTACCGAGCAGGATCTGACATTCAAACTTCTTGATAGAGACAGAAAGCTGCTCAGGGCTATCGAGCATGCCTTGGAAAAGATCGATACCGGTGAGTTCGGGTATTGTGAAGGGACCGGGGAGTTGATTCCCAAAAGAAGGCTTGAGGTCAGGCCATGGTGTCGGCATAGCGTCAAGTACAAGGAGCACCTGGAGCGTATGAAGAAGACAGGGCGCGGTGTCGGGGATGAAGAGGTCGAATGATCAAAACAAAAAAAGCTGCCGTTCGGCAGCTTTTTTTTTCAGTTCGTACAAAAACTGTAGGTGGTTGACGTAATATCTTTATAGGCGGCGCAAAGCTCGGTTTTTGTTGCCTTGTTCTCAGGCTGGTTAAGAGTTTTCTGCATATCGGGGGTTATTTGTTTTTGTATTGATTCGCCCATGGTCGAAGTCAACTGTTCCTTGATGGCCTTAGCACCTGAATTTTCAGGAGAAGAAGAACCGCTGGATGATTTTGCTTTTTTTGCAAGTTCATCTTTTTTTGCCCTTAATGTTGAAAGGGCGTTATTTATAGTCTTTGTTACTTCTTGGGGAATGCCGGGAATTGTCGCAAACGATTTTCCTATTGTTTCCATATCGTTGAACAGGGCTGTCAGCATGGAGTTTTTTTCATCCGTACCGGTTGTGGGGAGGACGATATTGAGGACTTCATTGACAGAGCTGATGGATTTTACATAACTTTTGATTGTGTCGATATCTCTTCCGGTTTTTTGTCCAAGATTCGTAATCACCTTGTCAATATTTGTCATGATAGGCAGCATGACTGCATTGAAGGCAATGGCCTCTCCCAGATGGGCAAGGGCAAAAAGAAAATTTGATTTGGCGCTTAATTTTTTTGTGATGGTTGCCGGGGGGCAGTTTGCGGCACTATGCCTGTCGTCAACGACTTCACCTGTGAGCTTTGCACCATCCTGGACAAAGGGGCAGATGGATTTGATGGCATTATTTATATTTATAAGCGTTTGAGAGACACTTCTTGCCTCAGGGGCTGTTTTTGGCAGGCGCAGTTCAACCCCCTCAAGGGTCTTTGTTACGCCCTTTAAATTTTCCAGATCATCAGCATTTACAATCAGTGACTGGTATTTCTCCAGGGTGGCACTTGTTTCCGTGCTTGTTGCCAGAAGCTCATAATCCTCGCCCCTTAATTTGGCGGTTGTTTTATCGGCATTGCTTACATCAATGAGCTTGGAAGCGATGTTGAATGTTTCAAGCCCTGCCAGCGCAAGATAAGAATATCCCAGGAGCACGGCGGCTTTTTCGTTGTTAGGGTTAAAGTCAAGCACCTCAGCCGCTATCTGCTGTGATTCGACATAATTTCCCTCGTCATATTTTTTCTCACCCTCCTTGAGCAGATAGTCGATGGCTTTTTTATCTCCCTTTGAGTAAAACATTTTATTCAAGTTTCCGCCTTCGGAGCATCCAATTAGAAGTAATGTCAAAAGAAGCATTAAAAAAAAGTAAATGGAATTTTTCATAATCAAATCCTTTTTGAAAATGGTCTATTCGTCGGGAAAGAAAATGATTCGCTCGTTTTCTTCTTTTAGATGATACTTGTCCCTGAGAACCTTTCGTGCGTAACTCGGAGAATGTTTTAATTTGATGATCTCTTTTTGGAGCGCCTCGTTTTCCTGTTCAAGTGATGAAACAGTGTTTTCCAAAATCTCCCTGCTGTTTTTCAACTGAAAATAGGTTTTTATCGAGCTTTTGCCCCGCACGGTGCCAAGACCGAGGACTACAAGTCCAAATGCGAACAGTATTTTGATCCACATGGGGCTTTGGTGCTCCCTTATCGGTTTTTTTTTATTATTTTATCACGAAAGGATCAGAGGCAGGTAGTTTCCCGGCTAGGAGGAAGCAGATTCGGCTTTACGATCCTATGAAGTGGTTATGCAAGGGATGTTGGTATCAAGTGGTAAAAAGGAATGGTTATCATATGAAAATGAATGGTTATGTTAAATTTTAATAACTTCCAGCCAGGAAGGACGAATTTTCCTGAGTCCGAACTCATAAAATTGAACCACCACCTTTTTGCTGTCGAAATTGTCATCGAACCCTTTTACCACGCCCTTGCCATATGTCGGATGGCAGACGATGCTTCCTTCCTTAAGATCATCTATTGGAATTTTGGATTTGATATCGTGGTCTTGACCCTTGGCTTCAACGGCAGATTCATTGTTAAATGAAATGACTCTGGGGGTTGAAAAGGAATCTCCGAATTCCGCCTCGGAGGAATATTTCAGATATTTCTTCGGAATTTCCTTCAGGAAACGTGAAGGGTCGTTGATATGCGAAGTGTTGAAGGTCTGCCGTGTTCTTGCGTTTACAAGTGTCAGCTTTTTTTTGGCTCTTGTCATCCCTACATAAAAAAGCCTTCTCTCCTCCTCGATATCTTTTTGCTTGTCCAGGCTGTTTTTATGAGGGAGAAGCCCGTCTTCGACCCCTGTGATATAAACCCTGTCGTATTCAAGACCCTTTGCCATGTGCAGCGTCATGAGTGAAACGCCGGTTATTGTCTCATCATCCTCGGTGCTTTTAACGAGCGTTATGGCGTTCAGCCAGTCGAGGAGCGAATCATCGGGATTGCTTTTATGGTATTCGGTCAAAGCCGATCCCAGTTCATGGATATTTTCAAGCTTGTCATTGTACTGGTCTGGAAATTTCTTCTTGAGGTATTCCTTGTAATCCGTCGCTCCGAGAAGTATTTCAATGACCCTGTCAACAGGGGATGACAGGATATCTTTTCTTAGAGCTTTTATAAGGTCACAGAAATAATTCAGTTTGGGGCCTATCCTTTCATAGGATTCTTCAGCCATTCGCATGATTGTTCTCATAAGTGGAAGATTTCGTTTTCTCGCCTCCTCCTCTATGGTTTCAATCGCTTTTGATCCAAGACCTCTGGTGGGAACGTTCAGTATCCTTCTGAGGCTGGCCTCGTCGTCTTCATTTACCAATAATCTCAAATATGCAAGCAGATCCTTTATCTCAAGACGGTTGTAGAACTCAAGCGTCCCGAAGATCGTATAGGGGATATTTTTTCTGGTAAGATACTCCTCGAACGATCGCGACTGGGCGTTTGTCCTGTAAAAGATGGAGACCTGGTCATATTTAAATTGATTTCTTTCATCCTGGATTTTGCTGACTACCCAGTGGGCTTCCATGTCGCTGGATACCTCCCTTCGATATTCGATAAGATCTCCGGGCGGGCTTTTTGAAAAGAGGGTCTTGGGAGCCCTTGTCTTATTATTGGAGATGAGCGTGTTTGCCGCATCCACTATGTTTGCCGTACAACGGTAGTTCTGATCCAGGGTTATTATCCTGGCGTCTGGGAAAATATTCTTGAAATTCAAGATGTTTGAGGGAGACGCCCCCCTCCAGCTGTAGATGGACTGGTCGTCGTCGCCCACGACAAACAGATTCCGGTGTTTTTCGGACAGGATTCTGACGAGCTCAAATTGTGTCTGGTTCGTATCCTGAAATTCATCGACAAGAATGTACCTGTATCTGTTTTGCATCCTCTCCCTGATGTCTTTATGATCTCTCAGAAGAACCAGGATATGGAGCAGAAGGTCTCCAAAATCCATTGCGTTGCTGCTTGCCAGGGCTTCCTGGTACATCTTGTATATTGCGACGGCTCCGCTTGGAATCTTCCTGCCGAAGTAGTCGTCGATTTTCCCCTGGTCTGACGGAAGAAAAGCGTTCATTTTTGCTGTCAGGATGAATGACTTTATTGATTGAAGCAGAACTGCGGGGTCACCGCTTATATTTGCCGTTTTGATTATTCTTTTCAGGGTGGTGGTTGAATCATAGTCATCGTAGATCGTAAAATTCGAATCAAATCCAAGGTGTGAGGCATATTCCCTGAGCCACCTCGCAGAGGCGGAATGAAAGGTGGAGATAAGGGAACTGCCGGCGTCTTTGCATAGAAGCTGAACTCTTGCCCGCATCTCTCCCGCCGCTTTGTTGGTAAAGGTTACGGCCAGAATCTCCCAGGGTTTTACACCGGAGTTGATCAGGTGCGCGATTCTTGTCGTAATGACCCGCGTCTTGCCGCTTCCAGCCCCTGCAAAAACAACAAGAGGTCCTTCCTTATGCAGGACGGCCAGCTTTTGTGAGCCGTTTAATTCTTCCAGTAGTTGGTTCAATTGTCCGCCTTTCTATTCGTTGGCACCTTATGTGAAAGCGCCTTTCGACATATCCAAAGCAAGCCAGGCTTGCTGCCTGCATAGGATCTGTCATGAGTACTCAATATGTTCCAAACAGATCATCCGCTCATGTTAGCAGATAATTTTTTTCTCTCCCATTCTTCGGCAGCCTTTAGCTGCTCTTTGTCATTTACTCCATTAAACGACTTATAATTTTCTGTAATGTGCACATATGCCGGGCTGCCCCTCAGCCTTGCAAGCTCAAAACAGTCGGTAAGATAATACTCTTTCTGAGAATTATTTGGCTTTACATCTCCCAGAAGTTCAAAAAGGAGGCTTGCTCTGGCAAAGGTAAGTCCAGTATTGCAGATTTTGATCATTCTGGTTTTATCATCGGCGTCCTTTTCCTCGACGATTTTCTGAAGCCTGTTTGCGCCATCGATCACAAGGCGGCCGTAACCTGTCGGTTCAGGATGGATCATCCCAACCACTCCAATATCCGATCCTGTTGAAAGGCAATTTTTTATGAAATTGCCGATTATGTTGTGATCCAGCGAGGGGGTGTCGCCATAGCAAATGATCAGATACGGATCAGTAATGTTTCCTCCACGGTATAGTTCTCCCTTGGAGTAACCAGGTGCGGAGACTCCGGGAAAAGCCGGAGCTGCTGATCCGACCGCATCTGCGGTCCCCAGCTGATTTTTTTGAATGCAGACTGAAATATCCGGAAATTTTTTCAGGAAAGGATCGAAGTAATTCATTTCGCCGCCCAATATGGCGCATATGTTTTTGATGCCTGTTTTTTCAAGGGTGTCCAGAACCCTTTCAAGAATCGGCTTCCCCAGCACTTCATGAAGGACTTTTGGAAGGGGACTGTTCATTCTTTTGCCTTTGCCGGCGGCGAGGATTATTCCTGCGACGCTGATATTTTTTTCTGCCATGCGTTATCCTTTTGTGGGTTTAGATAAGATGTAACATTATGATTCTTATAAATTAATTATTCAAAATTTGAAAGATTAAAAAATGGCTTGTTCAACGATGGGGAGAAAGGCAAAAGGTTAAGGCAGATAAACCCGTTTAAGGGTTAGTCAGCTTTGGCCTTTTACCATTGATATCATCCGGTCATTTTCTGACAATCGACGATATTACATATCCAAATTCTATAATTTTAAGGATATTTCATGAATAAAATGCTAATTTGCTGTTTAAGCGAAATAAAAGGTTTCGTGTTTGCGGCTATCCTGGCTGAAAATACTCCTGAGTCTGGTCTTTGCAGCCGCAGGGACATATGATTTTAAATCAGAAGGTATGGGAACAATGGGACTATTTGACAAATTTGCAGAGTATAGAAAAAACAAGCACAAACGAGCTATCGAAAAAACGGCTCGCGTGGTTAAAAATCCAAAGGCCATTCGGGAAGACCGCTGGGCTGCTTTGGAGTACCTGGTGGAAACGGATGACATGGAGAATGTGGTTCCTGCCTTGTTGGAGAGGTTTGAATTCAGTCTTGAACATGGAATTCTCGATACCAGGGAAAAAGAGCTGGCCATGAGTGGTATAGTGAAATATGGAGAAAAGGTGATCCCCCTGGTAAGGGAAAAACTGCAAAAGACCCTCAGGATAGCCTGGCCGATAAAAATATTGACGGAGCTTGCCGATGAAGCGACGATGATCGAAACCCTGAAATCCGCATTGGACTACAAGGATGTTTCTTTCGATCAGGCGGCCGTTGACAAGAATTATGATATTCTCTGTTATCTTAGGGAATACAAGCTTTCCGGGTTTTTGGATAAGCTAAGTCATTTTCTGAAAGACCCTGACGAAAGGGTCCGATTTGCCTGTACAGAGGTTATAATTGAGCAGGAAGATGGCGACACGCAGGGTTTGCTTGAACCTTTTCTTGCGGATGCAAGCGCGGAAAACACCAGGATAAGGCAGGCCGTCATAGATGCGTTTTTCAATAGAAAATGGAAGGTGAGAGATCCCTCAAAGTTTGAAAACGGTATTGTCACCGACAATATCATGATCAACAGCAAGGGATATCTGCAAAACCTCTGATTTAATATTTTTTGAAGAGACCTATCCTGTGCCCGTCGGGGTCCTCGATTTCCCAGAGGATGCCGTATCCCGGAACCGTTTTTGGGCCGGAAAGATTTTTTATTCCAAAATCCCTTGCTTTTCCTATTACCTCTTCCGGGTTGTCACAGCTGAAGTGCAGGGTTATTCCCTTATTCTTTCCCCTTTCCATCGGCACATCTTCAGTTCTTACAAGGCTGATTCCATATGCTGATCCCTCGCCGACATCGATCACGACGGTGTCATATATTTCGACAAGTGATTCATGGAATCCCAAAACTTCTTCATAAAATGATCTTGCCTTATTCAAATCATGTACAGGTATTTCTATCTGGCAGAGTTTTGAAGGGTCGAGATTCATAATATCCTCCGGATGCTGGATGCTTCAGACAATATATCTTGGAATTTTCGGATTAAGACAGGTTAATAACTCATAATGGATCGTGCCTGCCCAGGATGCGACCAGACCGGGATCCAGGTATTCTTCCCCATCCCTTCCGATCAGGGTGACCGTATCCATTGGGCTTATTCCCTGAACATGGGAGATATCGACCATCATCATGTTCATGCAGATTCTGCCGATAATCGGGCAACGGTTTCCCTTTATCAATACGTAGCTTTTCTGATTGCCTGCAATCCTCGGGTAGCCTTCATAATACCCGACCGGTATCACGGCAAGAAGGGTATTGCCTGTGGTTTTATAGGTGCAGCCGTAACCGATGAATTGACCGTTCGGAACAGTTTTTATCGAGGCGACTTTCGTCTTCCATTCAAGTACGGGTTTCAGGTTGGCGGTGGATTTGTAGACGTTTAAATATGAAAGCCTTGTTGCCTGGGAGGGCCACAGGCCATAAATTGAAATCCCGACCCTCACCAAATCCCTCCTGCTCTTGTCCAGAATCAGTGTGGATGCGCTTGAAGCCATGTGCTTTATGCATTTTATTCCCGCTTTTTCCATTTCTTTTACTGCCGCATTGAAAAGCTCCATCTGTTTTTCCGCATATTCGTGCTCAAGTACATCTTCAACGTTTGCAAAATGTGTACATATTCCTTTTACGCTGTTTTTAAATGGAAGGATGGTTTTTATTACCTGCGTAAAGGCATCAGGATAAAAACCCTGCCGGTTCATTCCCGTATCAATTTTTACATGAACATCGGGCTTGTCTTTGCATAATATCCAGGCATCCAGCATCATGCCGTTTCCAAGCAGTATTTCAGCCCGGATCTCCCGGGCAAGTTTCAGTTCTTCCGGAAAAATCGGGCCGACCACTATGATATTGCCTTCATACCCGTATTCCCGAAGCTCCCTTGCTTCATAAAGATAATTTGTTGCCAGGTAAGGAGGGTTTTCGCTTTTCAGGATCTGGTGGATCTCCTTGAGGCCATGCCCGTAGGCATTTGATTTTATTACCGGCATCAGGATGGAGTTTTCAGCCAGTTTCGAGAAGATTCTGTAATTGGCGCGCAGGGCTTCTGCGGATAGGTTGATCCAGCTGTGCATTCGAGGTTCCTTATTTTAAGTTTCAGATATCGGCCAATATCAGGGGTTTCATATTTGCTAAAGATATCTTATCGTAAATGTATGGAATCTTCAAAGATTGCTGTTTCAACAGGTCTGTGCATAAAGATGTTTCACTGGTCCTTTCCCGAAGCAGACCTATCAGTGGCTTTTCATTGAGGGGATTTGAGGAAAAGACAATTCCAATATTCCGGTCGCACCCTTTATAGATTTTGGCTACGCGGATTTTCCCGTTATCTTCGTTTTTTTCCTGGAACTCTCCTGGATATGCGATGGACAGGTCTGAGATGTCATGAGGCAAAAGGATTGCATTAATAAGGTCATTCCTTTGAAAGCGCATATAATTTGGGCTCTTATAATGACTTGTGATATTTCTGAATCCGGATGGCGGGCACTTCAGGTTGTAGAATCTGGCTACAACCATGCCAATTTCAATATTTGTCCTTTTTCCCGTTTTCTTCTGCCTTGTAACCATTCCGACAGGGGCTTCATTGCATTTTCTTCCATAGGTGAAGCTGATTCTGCCGTCCCTGTTCTCGATGGAGCTTTCTTCTATTGACACAAGTTTTAAGACATATTCTTTTTCAAGATTCTTGGGCTTGAATTGAAACAGACTCAGCTGAACTTCCGGTGTCAGCTTTATTCCCCTTATGATTTCCTCTTTAAGATATCTGCCGTGGCATCCTGGACCCACGCGTGACGCTGTGTCATTCATTTCCAAAAATCCGACAGAGATATGACCGATTTCCTCCCCCGGTTTGATGAAAAATCCGGCAGGATGTCTGCATCTGTCGCGGTGGATGATTCTTATCACTCCACCTTCCCCTGTAATATTTACCGCATAGTCCGTGATTTTTGCAAATACCGGAACACCTTTGTTTTTTTGAGGGGGCATGCTCCTGACATACTTGAACTTTCTGTAATCGAAACTTGAAAATTCATTTGAGTCGAAGTGACTTATTCCAGCACATCCTTTAATCTGGTTTCTGAGCACCGCTCCTATTTCCACTCCATCATTGCCAAGGGTATTAAGTGCGAAGCCAAGAAATTGAGAACCGCACGGCTTGTTGTATCCAATCAAAGGGGCATTGTTTTTGCTGACTGAAAAGTAGACCGGCTTTATTATTACCGAAGATTTGTCGCCAAGGCATGGCGCTGTTTTTATCGCCAGGAAGAAAATTAGCGGCAGGGTTTTTTTAAAAAATTGCATGTTATATAATAAAAACATAGTATCCTCATACAGTGAGGCTATTTTATTAATATAATGTTTGTATGTCAAGATTTATTATAAAATAGTATTATATAATGACGCGAAGTATTATTTATTAAACGGATAGAGTTTCATATATACAAGATTTTACTAGTGGCAGTTGCTTTCCCTCTTATGATTTGCTAGAGTCGCGCGGTTGATCTTATATATAGATAGATAGCAAGTCATCGAGTTGGATTACAAAAGGGAGTCCCAAAAAAATGAAGAGAACATTCCAACCAAGCAAAATCAAAAGAAAGAAAAATCATGGATTCAGAGCCAGAATGGCATCTCCCGGCGGACGCAACGTATTGAGAAGACGAAGAGCCAAAGGGAGAAAGAGATTGATTGTCGATGCATATAAAAAGTAGCACTTGATTTTTATAAATTTATTTAAGTTCTGTACAGGTTTATGTTTAATTTTCCAAAAACCAGCAGACTTTTGAAACAGCTTGAGTTTAATGCGGTTTTCCAGAGCGAGGCCAAGGTGGTTGACCCGTATTTTGTTATGCTGGGAGTCAGAAGCTCACGATCTGTCGCCAGGATTGGGGTTGTTGCATCCAGAAAAGTAGGAAATGCGGTAACCAGAAACGGTATTAAAAGGCGGATAAGAGAACGATTTCGCTTAATTAAAAAAGATGGTACTGGAATTGATTTTGTGGTTGTAGCCAGATCTCAGGCGGTCTTTGCCACGACAGAGGATCTGTCTGTTTCCTTTGATAGGTGTTTAGACAGATTATATAAAAAAATTCGAGTATAAGTTACAAGAGGCTGTCTGAAAATCCAGAGGGGGCTTAGAGGAGGAGGAAAACCGGAGTTTGCCTGTTGGTGAATGAGGATTTTCCGGCGATGACTGGCGCAGAGATCTGGGTTTTCAGACAGCTTCTAAAAGCTGTATCATTAGTAGCAATGAGAAAATAGAAAAACAGATGATTGGCCATTTTTTGGTAACCATAATAAGATGTTATCAAATAACGATATCACCATTCTTGGGATATCGCTGTAGGTTCTATCCCAGCTGTTCAAATTATGCCATAGCCTGTCTGCAGAAATATTCACTAATGAGAGCGTTAATAAAAGTTATTTTTCGGGTTGTGCGCTGCAATCCGTGGCATCCGGGAGGTATTGATTTGCCATGAACATGGATAAGAAGTCTTTTTTGGCAATATTGTTATGTGTGTTATTTTATTTAGCCTACACCGAGTACTTGAAGAGAAGATATCCCGATTATGGGAAACAGCCTTCCGAGAATAAAAAGGCTGAGGAGGTGGAAAAACCCAAACCAAAGGAGCAGCAGCCTGCCAAGCAATCAGGAGTTGAAACAAAAACTGCTGATTTGCAGCCCCCTCGAGGACCGACTGAGGAAGGGTACAAAAAATTGCCCCCCCTGGATCTAAGGGTGGAGACTGATAACGTCATTTATATGTTTGATCAGGAATATTCTGCGATTACAAGCATCAAACTCAAAAATTATACCCCCGGAATTAACACCAGTCCGGGCGAGAACCTGGAGCTTTTGCAGGGGCCCATGGCGATTCAAGGCGTCATTCTTCGCGATATGAATAATTTTTCGCTGAACAGAGGTTTTTCTGCAAGCCGTGAGGGGCAGGGGCTTATCTTTCAAAGGAAGGATGGGGTTTTTCTCATAACCCAGAAAATAGAGCCTTCCAAAAATGGATATGATGTTGAAATAATAAACACCTTTGAAAACACCAGTCAAAACCAGGAGGAACTTACAGTTGGCCTTCTCACCCAGGGTGCATTTCATAAAACCGGGGAATCAGGGGGATTTCTGGGCTCTTCAAATTATGCCAAATCTTCAACATTGATTTATGGAGTCGGCGGGGGAAGAACTTCTGAGGATCTTATCAAGTTTTGTGAAGACGCCAATCGGGATCTCAAATCGTTTCAGCTCAAGGACGAAAAAATTGATTTTATTGGATATGATTTGCATTACTTTCTGATGGTTTTTCAGCCGCAGGAAAAGATAAGTTCAACTGTTCGCAAATCTGACGGGGCTACAGCAAACTATTGCCCGATATCCCAGGTTTTTTATCAGCAGTACGGGATGGTTAAACCGGGAGAGAAGGTTGAATTGAAATTCAAGGGGTATTTTGGTCCCAAGGATGTGAATATATTAAGGGAGCATGGAAAATCTCTCGAAAAAACGGTGGATTTTGGATGGTTTGCCGTTATTGCCTATCCCCTGCTTGTAGCAATCAATAGCATTTACAGACTTGTTCAGAATTATGGGGTTGCCATAATTATTTTAACGACCATTCTAAAAATACTTTTTTATCCCCTTACCAAGGCTGCAGCTGTCTCTATGAAAAGAATGCAGAAATTACAGCCTGATATGAATAAAATTCGCGAAAAATACAAGGATGATCCGCAGAGGCAGCAGAAAGAGATTATGGCCTTTATGTCAAAGCATAAAGTGAATCCAGCGAAGGGATGTCTGCCAATATTACCTCAAATCCCCGTATTCATAGCTTTTTATAATGTGCTGTCTCAATCCATAGAATTGAGACATGCCCCTTTCTATTTATGGATAAAAGATTTATCATCAGCAGATCCATATTATGTGACGCCATTGATTCTCGGAGTGTTTATGTTTGTACAGCAAAAACTGACTCCAAACCCGGGAATGGATAAGAACCAGGCAAGAATCATGATGATGATGCCTGTAATATTTACCGTAATGATGCTATCAATGCCGGCTGGTATGGTATTATATATGATGACAAACACAATAATTTCGATTGGCCAACAACAGTGGTTAAACAAGAAATTGGACAAGATTGAAATCAAGGCCGTTTAGAAAAACCGGTCAAGACAGACAGTAAATACCAATTGGGAGGAAATCAATGCAGGAGACACCTAAGGAAATTCGAATCACGGCAAAAACTTTAGAAAAGGCAATCAGAGAAGCGGCAATTTTGTTGGAAGTCAGCGAAGGTGATCTGGAGTACAGAGTGGTATCGAAAACTAACGGAGGGCTTTTATCATTCATCGGTAAAAAAGTTGAGATAATTGCAAAGATCAGGGAGGAGGATATAAGCGGGGAAGGGGTCGAAGGTCACAGGAAGAAGGAACTGAGGAAAAAACACTATCATGAGAGGGAAGAGGATTCTGAGGAAGTTAATGGGCTTGAGGCGCTTACCGAGCAGGAGATTGAAGAGCTGAAGAATGATTTGAAAGATTTTTGTATCGGAATTTGCGGATATCTTACGGAAGGCCCGGTAAAGGTTGACGCACAGATTGAGGATGGACGTCTTGTCCTTGATATTGATGATGAATTTTTGGTCTCGCAGATTATGAAAAACAGCAAGCTGGCAGAGGCCATGGAACATATCTTGAGGAAAAAACCGCGACATCTTAAACGGGAGCTTCCTTTCAGGGTGTTTGTGGATGTAAGAGGGATGAGAAGGGAAAGGGAGGAAGGTCTGGTTGAGCTTGCAAGGGATCTTTCAGACAAAGTCAATGAGAACAAGAGGCCTATAGTTTTGAATTATAAAAGTTCATATGACAGAAAAATCATTCATATGGCACTGGATAAGGATGATAGGGTCTATACAAAATCCATAGGTTCGGGGGCAAATAGGAAGTTGATGATTTTGCCGATAAAGGATAAAGAGCTTACTTGAGCCGGACATTTGGGGAGCTTTTGAAGATCCTGGCTTAAAGGGTTTGACTTTAGGGTGTGAAATTGGAAGATTTTGGAGATGTTAAAGACCCGGCTTCTGCCGGGTTTTCTTTTAATGAGGAACCGATTGCGGCAGTGGCCTCGGCGCAGGGACGGGGTGCTGTGACAATTATCAGGCTCAGCGGAACAGGCTGCCACGAGCTCTGCAAAAATATCCTTATACCTGCCAAAAATAAAAATGAAATAAAATTTCGCCATATGGGGCTTTTCAGATTGTCCGATCCCAGCAGCGGGGAGTGCCTGGATGAACTTTTAGCGGTGTTCTTCAAGGGCCCATCTTCTTTTACGGGGCAAGACAGCGTGGAAATTTATTGTCATGGAAGCCCTTACATCGTTTCGCGTATTCTTAAGGTTCTTTTCAGCAGTGGTTTCAGACCTGCAGAACCCGGAGAGTTCACAAAAAGAGCCTTTTTGAATGGCAAAATGGATCTTGCCCAAGCGGAAGGGATAAGGGAACTTGTAGAGGCATCCACTCATCAGCAATGGATGGCTGCAAGGCAGCTTGCCACCGGAAAGCTTTCCCGATTTATAGAGGAACTCAGGGAAAAAATCATCGAGTCGATGGCCTATCTTGAGGCAGCCATAGATTTTCCGGAGGAAGAGGATGTTTTGAGGATGAATCTGGATCAGGTTTTAAAAAGGGTTCAGGATGTCAGAAGCAAAATATTCCAGCTTATTTCAACATATAAAAATGGAAAGGTGGCCAGCCAGGGGCTTACAGTCTGTATTTCAGGCGCTCCCAATGCCGGAAAATCGACACTTATGAACCTCCTTCTCGGAAGGGAAAGGGCTATCGTCACTCATGTTGCTGGGACAACAAGAGATTATCTGGAAGAGGCGTGCCTGATGGATGGAAGGCTTGTAAGGCTCATCGATACGGCTGGCATAAGGGATACAACGGAACTTGTCGAGAGGCTTGGGATTGAAGCTTCCCTCAAAAAAGCAGGCGAGGCGGATGTCGTCCTTGCCCTTGTTTCAGCGGATGAAAGTCGGGCTTCCCTCGATATGATAAAATCCAGGCTGGCTGAAATCGGGGCGGCGGAAGTGATATATGTGATTACCAAGACCGATCTTGCTAGACCGGCGTGGGGAGAAGGGATATTAGGCATCTCAAGTCATACCGGTGAAGGTGTTTTGGAGCTTAAGGATAAGCTTGTCAGGATGGTGGATGGATATGTGGGATCTCTCGGTGAGTCGACCTTTGTGACATCTTCAAGACATTTGGTTTCTCTGGAAAGAGCCTTGGACTTTATTGACAGGTTTTTTAATGCCTGTCGGAACGATGAGGGTGAAGAGTGTCTTGCATTTGAACTTCAACATGCCGCTAGGGCCATTTCAACAATTATTGGCGAAGTTGATAACGAAGAGATACTGGACAAGATCTTTGAAACTTTTTGTATTGGCAAGTGAATCCAAGGATTAAAATCTCATTCCAAAACCTGCAAAAAGGACTGTCAGGTTTTGAAAACTGTCCTGTGTACCCAGCAGTGTCATGTTTCTCACGAATGCCTTGATATGGAACATTTTGCCGAAGTGAAACTTTTGTCCGATGGCTATATTGGCAAGTATATTGGTATTGCTTTGCGGGTCCGGTCTTCCATCTGTTCCATACGCAAAGGTTTGATCCTTGTCAGCTCCCAGTTTTTGAGTGGGCTGACTGCCATCCTCGTTGAAGGTCCCTCTTGCTTTTCTCCCATTTTTGAGGATCTCCTCCTTGGGGTAGAACTTTGAGGATGCAATTCCGGCGCCAAATTCCAGGAACAGATCAAAATATGCTGTTGCGCTGAGAAGGACAAGGGCTTTGCCGTAAACGGGATTCCATACGGCGTTGGCGAGGACTATGTTTTGAATTTCCCTGATTGGAACATATGCAGGTCCGTAGAGCGCACGGCTCTTTCCTTCAAGATTTTCGACTCCGCCGCAGGGTACGGAGAGCTCACTGTTCGGATCATTGTAGAAGTTTTCTATACAAGCACGTTCAGGTTTGTCAGAGTTCTGCCCCAGTCCGATGTCCAGACCGAAACCCCACCCTTCGCTAAAAAAGTAGTTAAAACCGATATCGATTAACATTGTATTGATATACGATTGGTTCAGGATCATTCCCAGATTGAGATTGGGCTCGAAGGCTTCGGATTTGGTATATATCTTGTTTTTTACAACCTCTGTTCCTTCCGTGGATTTTTTATAGGCTGTAGAGGCCAAAAGGCCTTTGTTTATTACGAGGAAGGAAAGTCCCAAAACAAATAAAACCGACAAAAACCACTTTAAACTTCTCAGAATCATACGCACTTGGGCTTTCCTTCCATTATAGGTTCAAGCGTTAATGCATCATGCTTACAAAGGTTTCCTTGATCCTTTCAATGCGTTTAAGGCAGTGCTCTTTTCTTTCGCCAAGTTCCTTGTCCGATATATTGGCACTAACCTTTTCCTTCACGGAAAAATAGAATTTAATTTTTGGTTCCGTTCCGGAAGGACGGGCAGTCACCTTTGTTCCATCTTCTAGAATAAATTGTAGCACGTTAGATTTAGGAAGTGTGATACTATTAATTACCTTAAATTTATTTCCATCCCATCCAAGTTCTTGGCTTAATTGAAAATCCATCAGTTTAACCACGTTATTTCCATCGATTATGCGAGGAGGGCTTTCCTGCAGTTTTTTCATTATTTCTTTTATTTTTATTGAACCGTCCATTCCGGGCATGGTTACCGTATGCAGGGACTCCATGTAAATCCCATGTCTTTTAAAAATGTTATCAAGAGCACCTGCAAGTGACAGGCCTTTGCTCTTATAATAGGCAGTCATTTCAGCTGCGATGGCGCATGAAATAACCGCGTCCTTGTCCCTTACAAAGGAATCCATAAGAAATCCGTAACTCTCTTCACCGCCGCAAATAAACTTTTTATAAGGTTTTTTTCGGCCTGATTCATAATTTTCGATCAGGTCGCAGATCCATTTGAAGCCTGTCAGAGTATCTTCAATTGAGGCGCCGTAGTATTCGGCGATCTCTTTTTGCAGGTCCGTCGTCACTATGGTCTTGATGACAAGGGCGTTGTCAGGAAGCCGTCCCTGTTCTTTCAGGGCGCACAGGATGTAGTCGATCAGAAGGCAGCCTATCTGGTTTCCATTAAAGGCGATGTACTGCCCTTTTTCCCTTGCCACTATGCCGAGCCTGTCGCTGTCCGGGTCAGTACCCATTACAAGATCGGCATTTTCCTTCTTTGCAAGCTCCACGGCAAGCTTCAAAGCGTCCTTGTCTTCGGGGTTGGGAGATTTAACGGTGGGAAAGTTTCCATCGGGTTTTTCCTGCTCCGGAACTATAATCACCTTCTCAAAACCAAACCTTTTTAACGCCGAGGTCACCGGCGTAAGTCCCGATCCATGGAGAGGGGAGTACACGATTTTAAAACCGTCTCTTCCTTCTTTTCTCAAGGAGAGTCCTTGGACTTTTTCAAGATAGTCGTTGTCGAGCTGGTCGCCTATTTCACTTATCATTCCCGACCTGATGCCTTCGTGATAAGGGATTGACGGCAGATCATTATAAGATTCTATGCCTTTATAAACATCGATGATGCCTTTGTCGTGCGGAGGGACCAGCTGGCCCCCGGTTGTCCAGTATACCTTGTAACCATTATATTCCGGCGGGTTATGGCTTGCAGTTATGCATATCCCGGCATGGCAGCCATATTTTTTGGTCATGAACGAAAGCATGGGAACCGGTCTGAGTTCCTTTGTGATCAATGACTTTATGCCATTTGCCGCCATGACGGATGCCGTCGTTTCAGCGAACTCCCTTGAGAATCTTCTGGAATCATGCGATATCGCGACCTTGAGCTCCCTGTCGCTTGGAAATGTCTTTTTGAGGTATTTTGCAACGGCGCATGTGGCTTTTTTAACGTTGTAGATATTCATACGGTTTGTGCCTGCGCCGAGAATGCCCCTGAGTCCCCCGGTACCGAACTCCAGATCCTCATAAAAACGGTCTGTGAGCTCCTTTTCATCTTTTCTGTCAATCAATGCTTTTATCTCAGCCCGGGTTTTATCGTCAAAAACGCTGTTTTCTGACCAGTACTTTGCATGCTTCATAATTCTGCTGTCCAAATCGGTATTCTCCTCTGCTTGAAACATTAACAGGAATAAGCCGCCGCCATGGGGATGGCTCTTTTTTTTTCTTCATTAGACTATTCAATTCTTTGACTTGGGCCAAGTCTTAAAGTCACCCATTATCACATCGGAGGTTAGCATTGCCTGGGGGTATGTTAGAAAAAACAGCAGCCCTGTTCCCGTAAGCCTGTGTCCGCCGCAGTATAATTTCCCATTTATTGGCATGTTGGCCTCAAGCTCCGTAGTGGGAAGGTTTATCAGCAGGTTGGGGGCCATTATCTTTTTTCTGAGGGGCTCGATGGTCTCTCTCTGCCCGATAAAGGAGACTATGTAGGGAGAATCTGTATTGTTGGCATCGGCAATGGCGTTTTCCAGTGTCTCATAGGTATAAACAGCAATATCCGGGAACATGAGCACGTTGGACTGGTAGGCGGTCGTGTTATCCATTTTCTTCATCAGATGGACGGCAGGAGTGACGAAAAACCCTCCTTTTGCGGTTTCATAAATTTTCCCCCTGTAAAGGGTATACTCCGCTTCCCTCTGTGCCATGGTTTGAAATTTTAAGAATTTATCCACAGCCTTTTTTGAGTAAAGGGGACCCATATCGGGGTTGTCGCCCTCTTTGTCCGTGGGGCCTATTGTCATGTTTTTCAGGGCAGAGAACAGAGCATCGAGGAATTCCTGCTTTTGGGATGAAGGAATAAGGACCCTGCTTGTCGATGAACACAGCTGCCCGGCGTTTTTCAACGCACCCCAGAATACAAACTGAACCGCCTGATCTATTTTTGCGGAGTGGTCGACGATAACCGAATTTTTTCCGCCGCTTTGTAGTATCAGCTGCCTTCCGGCGATCATATAGCTCTCTTTTCTTATGGTTTCCGAGTGTTCCCTGGATCCTTTATATATTATCGCCTTTATCCTCTTGTCCTTTGAAGTCTGCAACAGGGCGGAGAAAGAACCGTATATGACATTCAGGAGACCATTTGGAAATTCCGATATCTGGGCGAGATAGGCGAACAGCAGTCCTGAGAGCGTTCCGTGTGCTGATGAAACGAGAAGGAGAGGGCAGCCTGCCAGAATAGTTGCTGAAAGATACTGAACGAAACTCACGCTAGGGGTGAAGAGAGGAAGGTAGGCGGCAGTCGCGCCTATTGGCGTGAGTATGATATTTTTGCAGCTGCCTGTTTTGCCATATGCCGAAATAATTGTTTCTTCGAGAAAGTCCCGCTGTTCCAAAAGCTGATTCAGGTAATCGACCGCACTGTCGAAGTCGCTTTGAGCCTCCCAGTGCGGTTTGCCTGTTCCGATTTCCATGGCCTGGATGGCAAGGTTTTTATACTCACACAGTGATCTTTTGAATTTTTCTATCAGTGTGATCCTTTCATCAAAGGTAAGGCTTCCAATCTCCTGCTCTCTTGAGATAAGGCTGTTCACTGCATGGTCTATTGTTGCCCGGTCCAGGGATGTCTCCAGTATTTTCAAACCGGTACTTGGATTGAAGGTCGTTTTTGGTTCCGCCGTCCTTGGAGATTTTATCCATTCACCATCGATGAAGTGGCCAGGGAATTCCATCGGGAAATTTCTATCTGCCAACGCTTTAGAAAAATTTGTAAATTGCATTATTTTCTCCATATTCCCAAATTGATGTCCAACGGTCGAAATTTTGTTTTCCAAAATGATTAACAATCAGCCGCTTATGAATTTTGCACCACGGACCGATCATATGCGGATTTCCGAGGGACTCCTCATGGGCATGAAGAACAATGCACTTCATGCTGCCGGAAAGAAATCAAAAGTTGAAATTTTCTTTCGTAAAAAGCCCTTAAAGAGTACCCATTCTAGAGTACATCTTTTGAAGGCTAAATATCAACTTGTTGATTTGTATTAGAAAGGGATATCGTCAAGGCTTGGAGTTGAAGGCGCACCGAAGTGAGACATTTGTACAGGCTGATCGGGCTGTGGAGTAAAGCTTTCCATGCTGTACGAATTTCTTGCCATCATCCCATTATTCTGGGATGGCTGTT
>JADFZC010000170.1:0-2436 GCA_015232735.1 Oligoflexales bacterium
GTCATTGATTGTATTAATAACAACTATCTCGATTTTTTCGATTCCATCTTTATCATACGGAGCAGCTTTTGCCGGCCTTTTGTATCCTTTTCATTGGTCACCATATCATGGAAGAGTTGTCTGTATTGGGCATGGAGGGTGGTACTGGCCCAATAAACATTGATATTTTGGCAATTACTTTGAGTATCTTTGTTAATTGAGCTTTTCGCTTTATGTAAGCCCGGCCCTGAAGGACCGGGTGTCGAATCATGTGACCCATTTTAGACAGGCTCCCCATGATAAAATATTTCTATCTGGTCATATATTAAAACAATTTATTTTTTGGAAGCACTCTTTCTATGCTTGGAGATGAAGCATGGGCCTTTAGGATGTTAACGCCCGAAGTTATGGACGGATATTTATGAGCAATGAGAGTGTTAAAAGAGAAGTCGTAATTGTCGGAGGTGGTTTTGGTGGATTAAGTGCCGCAAAAGTTTTGGGTAACAGAAAAGATGTAAATGTTATCGTCATCGACAAAATGAATCATCATCTTTTTCAACCTCTCCTATATCAGGTTGCAACTGCCGGACTTAATCCTGCTGATATCGCAATGCCAATAAGGGCAATATTGGGCAGATATAAAAATATCCAGATATATCTTGATGAAGCCGTTTCAGTAGATTCCAAGAGCAAGATTTTAAAGACGAGATCGAACGAATTCAAATTTGACTATTTGATTCTTGCTTGTGGGGTTTCTCACAGCTATTTTGGCAACGATCACTGGGAACCATATGCACCAGGCTTGAAAACACTTGCTCAGGCGCTTAATATTCGCGAGGGCATTTTGAAGGTCTTTGAAAAAGCGGAAAAAGAACGTGACCCAGTAAAACAGAGAGCATTACTTACCTTTGTTGTAATAGGTGGAGGGCCCACGGGGGTAGAGCTTGCAGGTGCACTGGGTGAGCTTACAAGATATAGCCTTGGGGGAGAGTTTCGAAAAATTGATCCTTCAAATGCTCGAATTATTCTCCTCGAAAGATCTGAGAGGATACTTTCAGGTTTTTCAGAAAAACTCTCGATCTCAGCCAAGAGGCAGCTTGAAGAGCTTGGGGTTGAGGTTTGGGTATCCAGTAAGGTCACAACTATTGAAAAAGATGGAATCATACTTTCTGATGAGAAAATAAAAGCCTCAAATATACTATGGGCTGCTGGTGTTAAGGCCCCTGAGATAAATAAATCTCTTGACGTAAAATTAACCAGAGAGGGACTTGTTCCCACGCTTTCCGATCTGTCGATTTCCTCGTCAAAAGATATATTTGTCATTGGTGATCAAGGAGTCTTCATAAATGAAAAGGGTGAAAGGCTCACAGGTCTCAGCCCAATTGCAGTGCAGGGTGGTATTTTGGTCGCAAAAAATATTTTGCGTGAAATAAGAAATATACCTCGAAAGCCATTTCGATATTTTGATCGTGGGAAAATGGCAACCATCGGGCGAAGCAGGGCTATCGCAAAAATAGGTTTTTTGGAACTTTCAGGTTTTGTAGCGTGGCTTTCATGGATATTCGTTCATATTTATTATTTGATTGGGTTTAAAAATAGAATAGTCGTTATGATAGAGTGGGCCATTTCATATTTTACCTTCAAGAAGGGGGCCAGGCTTATAGTAAACCAAAATGAGGGTTCTACTGAATCAATTAGATATAAAACAGCCGATATGGGTCTTTAAATAAAGAGCTTGAATTACCTGAATCAAATAAATTTATTAATTCAGCTCTTTTGTTTGGAACTTCCACTTCGACGATTGACCCTTCCGTATTTGAAGATCATTTCCTCGAAAGTACTCATCATTTTTCTTCTGTCGACAGGCTTGGCGAGATGGGCATCGCAACCTGCTGCAAGGGATTTTTCCATATCCTCTTTCATGGCATAGGCAGTGATGGCGATTATGGGTCTATTATATCCTTTCTCCCGAAGATTCTTCACAGCCGTATAGCCATCCATCCTCGGCATTTGAATATCCATGAGCACGATGTCATAATCGTTGGAAAGCGCCTTTCGTATGGCTTCCTCTCCATCGGAAGCCATATCCAGAATAACTCCAACCATTTTGAGTGTTCTTTCCATAAGAATCTGATTTTCTTCCATGTCCTCAACGACAAGAAGATGTATCCCTCGCAACGGATTTTCATCCACAATCTTTTTATTTTGCTGAATTGACCTTTCGTTCCGGTAATCGCCGGGATCAGCGCGGCAATTCACTTTTTTAAGAGAGAGTGTTATTTCAAAGAGGCTCCCCTCGCCTTTTTTGCTGTTTTTCAGAACGACATTTCCGCCAAGTATCTCCGCCAACCTGCGCGACAAGATGAGTCCCAGGCCAGTCCCTCCAAACTTTCTTGTTATTGAGGAGTTAGCTTGAACGAAAGGTTGAAAGAGATTCAAAGCCTCTTCTTGAGAGAT
>JADFZC010000170.1:2536-3908 GCA_015232735.1 Oligoflexales bacterium
AGCAAAATATCAGAGTTTCTCTTTATACGCAGGGCAAGATCCTTTCTCTCTTCGGTAGATTGATCAAGTATTGTCAAGAGATCTGAAAATCCAACTATTGCATTTAGCGGTGTCCTTATTTCGTGGCTCATCGCCGACAGAAATTGGCTTTTCATTTGGTTTGCAGCTTCGGCTATCTCCTTTGATTTTTTCAGATCATCGATCCTCTTTTTTTCACTCAGGTCTGTGACAATGATCGATACTCTTCCAGGCTCCTCGGGCATAAGGCGTCTTAAGGCAAAAAGGACAGGCATACCGTCGATGGCATGCGACTTTAAAAGTACCTCTATCCTGCAAATATTTGAATCCAAATCCGCTAACAGGGCAATAAAAAGCGGTATAAAATCGGGTACAATGAAGCTATCTAATGACCTTCCAAGCAAATCCTGGGAAGAAACATGCAACATCTCAGCCATACGCTTGTTGCAGTAAATGATAGTTCTATCTGTATCGATGACAATGGCGCCCTCCTGCATATCTTCAACCATGACCCGGTAGGGCTCATCCGTGCCACTCAACAGATAGACCTTAGGCCTCTCATTGTGATAGGCGATGACTGCATCCACACAGCCTCTTTGAATTGCATCGAGCCCCTCTTTCGTTTCGGCAAGCTGTTTTCGAAGCTCCCCAATTTCCATTTCCAGTTCTTGTATGCGATTCATGTGACTCCTCACAGAAACTTTGTAGTTCTATGAATTATTGTCATGATTTATTATGATTCCCAGTCCCTCGATGACCCTACTGCGGTTGGTCAAATCCCCTATGAGCCGCCTTAAAGGCAAAGGGATCTGCCTTAACAGTGTCGGAGCCGCTATGATATTGGCATCTTTGGCCTTCTCCGGCTCCTTTGAAAGATCGATCACCTCAAGATGGTAACGCCCTTTTAGCTCCTCTTCACAAATTGCCCGTATGCTGCTGATCGATTCAATAGACCTCGGAGTCAGTCCGGTCACGAAGAGTTTCAATACAAACTTTTCATTTCCCTTTTCTTCAAGCGATATTTTGACATCTTCCTCTTTATCCATTAATCCAGAATTTTCATCTTTCATAATATCCACCAAATTCAATTTTCATTCCCATCTGGTATTCAGTGGGATCGAAGTTGTAAACCTACAAGCGTTCTTTCCGTATTCGCAAGATCCCCTATAATCTTGCGGATAGGCTTGGGTAGTTTCCTAACCAAGGTCGGAATGGCAAAAATCTTGTCTTCCTTGGCCAACCTGGGATATTTGACAAGGTCGATCACTTCGATGCGATACCTACCCTCAAGATATTCCTCGCAAATCCTCTTCAAATTGGAGTAAGCCGCCATGGATTTGGGCGATTCCCCGGC
>JADFZC010000170.1:4008-5972 GCA_015232735.1 Oligoflexales bacterium
ATTTCGGCATATCGTTTGTCCAGAATGCGTAAAAGCTCCTTCTCCTTGGCCATAAACTCCATCTTCAAAAGATTTATGTGCAGCTCCATTTTCTGTCGCTCCTTCTCAATCTCGGCCTTAAGTCTTTCGATTTCACTTAGCCTCTCCACATTTTCGACTTTTTCCCGCATCTGCTGGGCAAGTCGCGCTGAACCGGTGAGGACACTTGAAGACCCAAGATAGACGTCCACAAGCGTGATCCCCTTATCTGTCGGCAGAAACTCTCTAAGCTGGTTGGAATGGGCCATCCCACGTGATTTCATGATGTAAAGGCATCGATTGCGTTCCCCGTTGGACTCAATGTCCCGAAGAAGAAGCCAGGTATCCATCAGGGAAGAGATGCCCATCTCTGTCATCTCCGCGGAAGCGCCGCACTGTGAAAGATCCGTCAATACTGTGGTGATTTGCCTGCTTTTGAGAAAATCGATCAGGCGGACAAGCATCGATTTGACCTCATCTCTTCTTCCAACCGAGATCAGGTTGCTTATCGGATCAATCACGACAATCCGTGGTTCGATGTCGCAGACCATTCTGTGCACTAAAGTCAAATGCATCTCAAGACCAAACAGTGTAGGCCTGGCTGCATGAAAGTGTAACATTCCCCCTTTTATCCATGGTTCCATGTCAAGACCGATCGATCTCGTGTTACGTATCCATTGGCTCTCAGATTCCTCAAAATGAAAGTAGAGACATTTTTCACCCCTAAGGCAGGCAGCTTCTACAAAATGGGTGCTCAGGTTTGTTTTGCCGCTTCCAGCAGAGCCGGAAATGAGGACTGTTGTCCCCCGATAATATCCTTTACCCCCCAACATTTCATCGAGCTTTGGAATACCCGATGATACACGCTCCAGCGATGCCTCGTGCGTAAGGCCGGTTGACGTGATCGGAAGAACGGAAATGCCCCTTTCATCAATAAGGAAGGGATATTCATTAGTTCCATGCGAGGATCCCCTATATTTGATAATCCTGAGCCTTCTGATGGCAAGCTGATCGTTTACCCTCTGATCGAGCAGGATTACGCAATCGGAAACATACTCTTCAAGTCCCTGGCGGGTCAGCAGCCCCTCGCCTCGCTCACCAGTCACAATGGCTGTTACACCTTTTTCTTTTAGCCACTTAAAAAGACGTCTTATTTCCGAGCGAAGAATTGTGGTATTGCTCAAGCCGCTGAATAGAGACTCTATCGTATCAAGCACAACGCGTTTTGCCGAGATGGTCTCAATGGCATGTTCAAGGCGGACAAAAAGCCCCTCCAGGTCGTATTCGCCTGTCTCAAAGATCTCACTTCGATCAATATAAACATAATCCATTGAGATTTTTTTCTTTTGAACCAGATCGTCAAGGTCAAAGCCTAGCGATTTTACGTTTTTCACAAGGTCGTCCTCAGTTTCTTCGAACGACATGAAGATGCCAGGTTCATTAAACTCGATTGCACCATGAATTAAAAACTCCATGGCCATCAGTGTCTTGCCACAACCAGGGCCCCCGCATATCAAGGTGGGACGCCCAACAGGAAGCCCTCCCCCCGTGATCTCGTCCAATCCTTGAATGCCAGTAAGCGCCTTTGGAAGCGTTCGATCTTCAGAAGTCTCCCCGATTGTTACACCTGTCATCATAATAACTTCTTTCTCCTTTCACTGTCTGACCTTTGGACTGACCGGCATTAATGGCATGCAGCATGGTCATTTACATGGGCTTGGTAAAAAAAATATATTTTATTTTTGATATTTAGATGCTAATCAAAAACATGTACTTAATATATATCTGCGTCTCTATCCAATTTTATTTAAAATGTAAATACATAAAAACAGTCATTTTTGTCATAGCGGACCCTGCAGAAATGGCTGTTTCCAGCATAATTTCACGATTTTTTCATCAAGTTTAAGGAAACCTCGTCCTTCAGGGCGAGGTTATTCAAGCTAACC
>JADFZC010000007.1 GCA_015232735.1 Oligoflexales bacterium
GAATTTTTTGCATAAATTTATATGCAAGATCCTATCTGATTCCAGATAAACAGGTTTTTAGATACCACTTATATATATTATTTCATGTTATTTTGTGAAAGAAATTTTTTGCTTTTAATTTAATGACAGCCACAGCATTCTTTTCCAATTTTACATTCCTAGAGTTAAATTATTTCCGGGTATTTTAAAACATTTATAACACTCCTATGAAATGAGGGGTTCATTCTGTTTAAAAAATGGTTATTAAAAGAATTTTAAAGTAAAAGCTGGTTTAAATTGATTTGACTAGAATCCAAACCTCTGTTTTCATATGGGAACAGAACTTAAGCATAATTTGTTGCGAGTAGGTTATTGACGAAGCGGATGTTTTGACATTTCCCGACATAAGAGAAATCGTTTCCGCCAGGCGAAATTGATTAAGATTGGTTCAGCTTGGCGAGTAAGGATTTTGCCAAGGAGGAAAGGTGAGTAAAGAAGATGCTTTTTTACACCACGAAAACAACAGGCCATTTTTTTCAAAAGGCTTTTTTTCATCGATAAAAAATGTAAACACTTTTCAGGTTATTTTGCTGTGTCTGACTTTTTTTGCAATGCACTTTATGCTTCTTATAAATCGAGGTGTCTATTGGGACGGCCACATTACATTGCGTTTTATAAAGAATGGCGATTTTAATAGCATTTGGTGGATCAGTTCCCAGATGGGCAGGTATGATGGTAGTTTTATTGTCGCCTTTATAGCCTCTTTTCCAGATCCGATACTTGCTTTCAAAATCATTACATTCGTTTCAATTTTGTCAGGAGCTCTGGCAATTTTCTATGCCCTAAAAAATCTGTTCAAATTTGATATATTCACAGCATATTTGGGATTCTGTCTGTTTTCAACCCTTCCCCTCTACAACTTGACCCCGGAATTATGCCTGGTATCATCCCACATAAACATTGGCTTATTTTTGGTAGGGAATCTCTGCGCAGGATATTATTTCTCAAAGGATTCAAGTTATCCATATTTGCTCCTTTCAGCGTTATGTCTCTTTATTTCATTTGCTACGACCTCCTTGATTGTTCTTGAGTTTCCGGTAATTGTACTCATCAGTATATGTGTTTACAAGAAAAGATCAAAATTGATATCTTTCATGTTATTTTGTTCAATCCCGGCAATCAGGTTTCTTTTAAGGGAAAAACCTACCGGAATTTACTATGACTATAACCGGATCAATCTGAAGGCATCCGAAATCGTCATGTATATGCAGAACACCATAAAAGCGATTCTCTCGTACTCATTTCACTTCATAAGAATAAGGATTACCGATAGTGATTTCTATCTCAGCTCGGCCATTGGAATTTTCGGGATATTGGTACTACTCTTCGGCTTAAGGTTTTTTTATAAAAACAGAAATCGAAAGGAAAGCTTACTGTCTCGAAAATATTCTGTTTTTTTAATAATGATAAGTGTAGTATCAGCTTTTTGCGCAATATTTCCATACGTTGTGGTAGATAAAGCCCCATACCCCTATGATTTTCATATCCGGCACTCCCTGCCTTTAGGCTGCGTTGTCCCTTTCTTTTTTATTGCCGTAAGAAGCTTGTTCTATTCTTTCTTAAAATCTAATTTTCTACAAAAAGTCATAGATACATGCATGTCTGTTGCAGTTATTGTGTTCTTAATTACCTGCACTTGGAGCTACATCCAGTGGGACTATGACTGGTATAAGCAGCTGGCATTGAGAAACACGCTTAAAAGCAAGTATGAGCCGCTTGACAATTGCGATGTCGCCCTTTTTAAGGATTTATCCGGGTTTAGAAATCAAAACGACAGAATTTATAGGTTTTATGATTGGGCCTCAATCCTCATTGAGGCAATTAACTCCGAACGAATACTTGTCGCTGCTGAACGCGATGAATTCCAGGGGAAGATGGATATGCTGTACAAATCAAATAAGAACCAGAGGAATGCTTTTTTAAAATATCTCCTGGCATCTGACTATACAGGGGGTGAGAGGTACTGCACTGTTTCGATTTACAGTCTTAGACCTCACACCCCGGGTCTTACGGATTATCTTACCCTGAAATATTCTGAGCTATTTGACCACCAAAAGTTTGACAGGCTTGTAAATGGATGGTTTACAGCTAACATAGCAAGGTCTTCGGAATTGCCGTTCCGTGTAAAAAGTTAAAGTTGTCAGACTGATCTATTCGATTAAGAATATTATGGTGCCATTTGATCGAAATTGTATTTATTATTATATTGCAAAATTGAACAAAATTTGTTTTGATTGTACCCGATTTTCAAAAAAATTTCATATGCGGATCGGGTAGGCCCATCGTCATATACTGGATTTACTTGATACGCTTTTTGGTTTTGAAGAGATTGTCAGCTCGATAATGCGTTTAAAAGTACTGAATATTTTTTCTATAAAAGGCGGGTAACAACAAATGAAAAAAGTAGTTTTGGGATCTAAGACTGTCGGTGTGAATAATCCTTGTTATATTATCGCCGAAATAGGTATTAATCACAACGGTGATGTCGAAATCGCCAAGAAGCTTATATCAATGGCAAAAGGCGCCGGTGCCGATGCAGTGAAATTCCAGAAAAGAACAGTCGATGTCGTATATACAAAAGAAGAACTTGACAAATCCAGAGAGAGTCCTTTCGGGGTAACAAACCGCGCACTGAAAGAGGGACTGGAATTTGGCCTCGACGAATATGAGGAAATAGACAGGTTCTGCCGTCTGCTTGGGATTCCATGGTTTGCAAGCTGCTGGGACGAAGCCTCTGTTGATTTTATGGAGCAGTTTAATCCTCCATGTTACAAAATCGCAAGCGCCTCCCTGACAGATGACAATCTTTTACGCCATATCCGTTCAAAGGGAAAACCTGTCATACTCGGCTGTGGAATGACCGAACTGCATGAACTCGACCACGCTGTCGAGGTCATCGGCAAGGAAGACCTGATCTTGCTTCATGCGTGCAGCGCCTATCCGGCAAAACCGAGTGACCTAAACCTTCGTGCCATGACAACAATTTCTGAAAGATATGGTGTAGTAACAGGCTATTCCGGACATGAAACCAATATCATTTCATCCTGTGCCGCAGTTGCTCTTGGAGCTAAAGTCCTTGAAAGGCACATTACCCTCGACCGTGCAATGTGGGGATCGGATCAAGCGGCCAGCCTCGGTCCAAACGGACTGTACAAAATGATAAGTTACGTAAGATGCGTTGAAGAATCTCTGGGAAATCCCACAATAAAATGCCAGGAATCCGAGATTCCTGTTATGAAAAAGCTTAGAAGAGTCCAAAGTCAAAGACCGCAGACAGAATCCAGCCGTCCATTTTTTTAATGGAGATTGATAGATATCAAAACAGTTGACTTTAAAAAAATAAAAATTATTGCAACAGACATAGACGGTGTCCTGACAGACGGGCACTGCATAGTCAATTCCAGTGGTGAAGAGTATAAAAGGATCTCCTTCAGGGATCTTGATGCTATTGGATATGGAAGAAAATTGGGCATCGATTTTGCTCTTGTTACTGGTGAGGATAATAAGTTTGTGGATTTCTTTTCCAACCGGTTCTCCATTCAAATTGTTTACAAGGGGGCTAAGGATAAATTAGCTGCACTAAGAAATATTTGTGACAGAAACAAGCTTGGCATTGATGAAATCTGCTATATCGGTGACAGTCTCCGAGACGCAGAAGCTATCGGAAGATCAGGATTTGGAGTTGCGCCGGCTGATGCGGCAAAATCTGCGCGGGAGGCTGCGGACTTTGTTACTGAGTCCAGAGGTGGAGATGGTGTGCTGGCTGAGTTGATTGAACTTTTTATTAAAAAAGACCAATAATAGTTAATAGTTGCCTATAGTCCAGATAATTGCTAGCAGGCCATCTTCTAAAAATAAAGGCTTGAATCGCTCAGTGGGCAAACAATAATTCAAAATATCAAGTAAATTGATTTTTTTCATGAAGTCATTATGATAATTCATCCGTGGTGCGAAAGCGTCACAGACTAATTAGTCCCTGGCGCGAAATGCGCCAGGGACGTATCCTGGCAAGCGAAGCTTGCTTAGGATCTGTTTGAAATATGCTGAAATTTCGGGGAGATCCTATACTCGCTGTGCTCGTCAGGATACGTCGCCGGCGCATTTCGCGCCAGCGACTAATTATTAGACCCCAGAAGCAATAAGTTGGATGACTATCGCTGGAAAGGCTTTAAAATGAAAATTAAAGTATCTGATTTTGTTTTTGATTTTCTTGCTCAAAAAGGAATAAGGCATGTCTTCTTTCTTCCTGGGGGGGGATGCATGCATTTGGTTGACTCTCTTGGGAAATGCAAGAAAATTGACTCCATTTGCATGCTCCATGAACAAGCTGTCTCGGTAGCCGCCCAGTCATATGCCATGCATACCGAAAACCTGGGTGTGGGTCTTGTTACTACAGGACCGGGTGGCACAAATACTATTACTGGTGTTTCAGCTGCTTGGATTGATTCAATTCCTTGTCTGTTTATTTCCGGTCAGGTTAAAAGACCTGACCTTATGAAAGGAAAAGGTATTCGTCAGCTGGGTATTCAGGAAGTTGATATTGTATCTATCGTACAGTCCATTACAAAATACGCAACAACTGTTATGGATCCTAAACTGATTAAGTATAATATTGAAAAAGCCTGCTATCTTGCCCTTAACGGGAGGATGGGACCAGTCTGGCTGGACATTCCACTTGATGTCCAGGGGGCGATAGTGGAAGAAGAGGAATTGAAAGGGTTTAATAAGGAAGAGTTGCAGGAAAGGACTTTGAACGGCGATCAGTTAAGAGCTGATATTGAAAAACTGATAAATCTGATTAACAATTCGGAAAGACCCGTTATTGTTGCAGGAGATGGGATCAAGCTTGCAAAGGCGAGAATTCAATTTTTGGAATTAATTGAAAAACTTAATATCCCTGTGATTACTACCTGGAAGGCGATGGACCTGCTTTACGAAGAGCATCCTCTTTATGTGGGCAGGGGGGGAACCCTCGGTGAACGTTCGGCGAATTTCGCCCAGCAAAACTCAGACCTCATTCTCGCAATCGGTTCCAAAATGGATTTTTCCCAGACAGGTTTTGATACAAAATCTTTCGGAAGAGCCGCCAAAAAAGTTGTTGTTGATATTGATGAGAATGAAATTAGAAAACTCGATTTCCATGTTGATGTTGAAATACTAAGTGACGCCAAATTATTCCTAGATGAGTTTCTGCGAATGCAAGGAAAAATCATTCCGGTCGATAGGAGCAGTTGGAGAGAAAAAATCAAACACTGGAGAAAAGCATACCCTATTTTTTTACAGAAATACAAAAGTGGGTCAGGGCCGATAAATCCATACCACCTTGTCGAGGAGCTTTCAAATGAAAGCAGTGCAGATGACGTAATAAGTCCATGCTGTGCCGGAACAGCCGCTGAATTCGTATTTCAGGGAATAAAATTGAAAAAAGGCCAGAAATTTATAACAAATCATGGCCTCGGCCCTATGGGATTTGATCTCCCTGCAAGTATTGCTGCGTCACTCGCAAATCCGGGGAAGAAAGTGATTTGCATTACCGGTGACGGTGGATTCCAGTTAAACATACAGGAACTGGCGACACTAAAAAGACTCAATCTTCCAGTTAAAATATTTATAATGAACAACAATGGATATTCATCAATAAAAATAATGCAGGATACGCATTTTAATGGAAATCATATTGGAAACGACCCGGAATCAGGCCTTCTCCTGCCTGATATTGTCTGCATTGCCAGAGCTTATGGGCTTATGGCAGTTCGAATCGAGGATGCAGCTGAATTATCCCAAAAAATCCGTTCAGTACTGGACATTAATGGACCTGTTGTATGCGATGTTGTGGTTGATTCAACTGCGAAAGTCGCACCGAAAGTATCTTCAAAACGGATGGAAGATGGTTCGATGGTATCGATGCCGCTTGAAAACCAGTGGCCGTTTCTTGATTTGGATGAACTGAAATCAAACATGATAGTTTGTGTGCCAATGTCATAATATTTGATTGTAGTTGCAAGTAACTTTTAGTAGTCTTCAACCAGCTTCTCCTGTTGAAAACTACTAAAAGTCACTTGAAACTACAATTTATCCCCATACCTGCACCTAGAATAATCCAAAAAGGAGTTGCAACTCCAATTGTACTATCATGAAAGATTGCAGATAACGAAAAGCTTAAGAAACCAAGAATGTATGGCAATAAATTGTCTGCCCTTTCATCTTTATATTTTAACAGAATTCTCAATGAATGAAAGAAATGCCAGAGAAATATTGAAAGAAGCAGAAATAAAGCCAAAATTCCATAGGAATGAGCGAAGGATAGATAGAGATTGTGCGGTTTGTCCACGATATGTGTGAATCCGAAGAAGGGATGCATCGCTGAAACATCATTATTTGGAAATTCAAATGGGAAAGAACCCGGGCCACTTCCAGTCAGCCATTTATCCTTGAGAAGAGGAATAGTATGAGACCATATAAAGCCTCTTGAAGAGAATGCATAATCGTTAATAGGCAGCGGAAACCTTTGGCTCACAACGGGTTTGACGAAGATGCCTGCCCGTCCTATTCGAAAACCATTGGGAGTCATTGCGATATTCAGATCATCGATAACCATCAGCGGCAGTTTATCCAAATGAACTATTTTTAATGCAAAGGATTTGAAACGTTCGTCCAAGATTTCAATCCTTTCCTGATTTGATTTTGAAAGGAGTGGCTTGAAATCACCATCCATAAATCGGACGCCGTTAAGTTGTTTTTCAATAAGCAGAGTTTGACCGTAGCGATTGATATGTAAGCGTCCGTTGCTAATGAATATGCGATCAGGTTTTTTATTGGATATTTGATTAGTGTTGTAAGATACCAAGTAAGAATCTTTTGTGATGTTCGGAGATTGGAGAATATCCAGTTCATCATTTAGTGAAAGGCGATAACCGCCGGAGATGTAATTTTTCGAATTTTTGAAGATGGAAAATGCTGAGAAGTGAGCAGCAATTAACAAAAAAACAGACAGGACTGTAATCTTACGTTTTGCAGAAAGCCATATTATTCCGAAGCATGAAGAAATGAGTCCTGCAATAAAGGCAGTTCGGGAGTAAGATGCAAGTGTCAAAAAGAAGGCGGCACCAGCACCAATTGAAAACAACATACGTTGAAATTCGCTTTTTCCTGTGACTGTCAGCGCTCCGAAGAACGGCCACATCATGGCGGCATACATTCCAAGATATACGGGGTTTCCAAATGGCAGAGCGACTCCGATGACCTGTGGAGTATATTTTGAAAACCAGCCTCCCTCCTCTTGCATCAAAAGTCGTGTTAACAATGGATGGTTGATTAACGGAATACCATTTGCTTCGGCGAGCCCACTTATTCCAATAAGGATTAAAGTTGATAAGAGTGCAATGGGAAGATATTTAATGGTTGATAGGTATGATAGCCGTATTGAAGCTGAAACCAGGACCAGATAGGCTATAGTCACCTGAATGCCCTCGAATATATTTGGAACACCGTAGATTCCGTCAATGCGATTGGACGCCTGAATTGATGAAGTTATGGCAAGAATTGCGATGGATAACAAAAGACAATCTATGAACCTGAATTTTCGCTGGTCAAATGATTTATAGACAAGTAAAATAAATAGGGCAACTGCCCCGCACAGCGTCACAAACAGGGATTTGTACCAGGAAAAAACATCAGCGGTTGGATTAGTATATCCCATGGTTCTAAAATGGTCAGGAATAGAAAGTACCTTCAGTTTGACAATAACGGATGTTAGACAGGCAGCGACAATAACGACGAGGTTCAGGGTTTTTGAAATATTGTCGTTATATGGCATGGCAGGATATCGGCATTTGTCATTCAATTAAATATGACTCCGTCTGGATGTCGGAACGCTTCTTTTTTCTCGCGGTTTCCATCGGGTTTGTGCTGCTGCCTTTCTTTTGTTTTTTCTCACCGTAAAATTCAACTTTTGATGATTTTGTCACAGCAATAATATTATTATCATCATATGTCATGAAATCCAGATTATCCGTTGAATTATCAGCAGGTAATATTCTTAGATATATTGTTGCTTCCTCTTCTTCGGTATCCTGTTTATCAAATAAAAGGGAAAGTATCTGTGTATTGAAGAATTTTCCTCCCGATGGCGAAATGATTATTATAAAATCTTCAATCTCGTTCGAGCCGCATGAACTTAATAGAAACAGGAAAAACAGTGGAAAGGCAACTCGAATGATTTGTAGAAAAAAATTAAATACTTTCATCATATTCCTCTGCCTCTTATTAAAAAAATAATCCAGTTATCAAAAGGAAAATTGGACTTGAAACTATGTTTCCTATTCGATGGAGATTATCAAATGATTCTTTAATGCTTCAAATCCAAAACCTGACATTTTCATTTTTATTCGCCTATGTATAAAGGAGTTGAATATGGTGGTGAACGAACATCCGATGGGAAAGTATATGATCCCGTCAGGTGATATGCGGTTATTGAGTTTATGGTTGTGGCTCTGCAGCTACCATTATAGTAAAAAGAACTGAGAGTTCCTGAAGCGGCAGCGGTTTCGCTGCCAGTCATGCGATAGTATGTGCCTGAGGCTGACACAAACAAATTATTTTTGGTTACGCCAACACTTGAAGGTACATAAGGAGTTCCCGAACAGTCGCTCGACTGGTAACCGCTTGACACATAATTCCAAATGGTACTATAAGTATTTATATATACATAAGGCGAGCTAAAGCCGCCGTTCAAATCAACAAAGAAATAGGCAAGGTTAGAGTCTGTCTGACTACCTACCCTAACAAATGATGTTAAAGTACTTCCTGTTGTTGCCTGTGTAAAACTTCCGGACAGAAATGTTCCAACTTTATTGCCTGAAACATCATATACATAAAGGTTGCTCCCCCCCGAACTTCCTGCAGTCCCTGTCGCCCCCTTCTCCCCTTTGACGCCAGCCGCTCCTGCAGCTCCTGCAGGGCCTGTCAGATCGATTGCAGTCCATCCTGTTGCCGAGCAATATTTGAAAGTTTTGTCCTCCAGAACATAGATTGTCCGTCCCAAATCCGCTTTGCCGCAGCTTGGAGTCATCATACCGCTAAGCAGCATTTGTATCCCGGAGTATAGAGGCAAAGTTGATTCCACCTCTTTGGCCACGACAGCCTGGTTGAAAATTACGACTTGAAACCAGCCAAAATATTTCGATGTGAAGATTATCTTACCTTGATCTATACTCAGACTGCTGACAGGTGTGACTCCTGAGATACGTTTTCCGCTTTCCTGGATCAAAACTCTATAGACTACGGCTATTTTGTCTTTACGGGCTGTAATGAAATTCAATTTTGTCGTTCCATCATCTTTGGGAACTGCCAGTGACAGGATCATTGACTGGTTGAGATCGATAGCTTCAGAAGCGGTAATCATTATGGGGGCAGCCGAAGCGGTAACCTTTATTATCGCAGAATCAAGGCCGAGGTCACCTACCAGCTGGGTGGAGTCAATGGCCTCTCCCTCCTGGAGCGATACAGTGGTTTTTTTGGGGAGCGAGCCGGTTGGAAAGGCCACCTTTATATCTCTGATATTGCTATTTTCACTTGTTGTGAGGATCTGGGGTTGTGCAAGACTTTCATCAAGTGTTGCGATAATGATGCCTGAGACATCGGTTTTTTGACTTGGAATAATTCCGGTTGGAAATTTTAATACTGTTCCGGTGTTGACAGGGACATTTTTATCGGACTTGCCCTTGCCGCATCTTAGGGAAAAAGCGGCAAGAATGCCGGTAGCAACAAGATAGGCCAGTATCAAAAGGAATGTACGATTTAAAAACATGAACAACACTCTCCACTGTCAAATGTAAAATAATAGCAAAGACCAAAAATCATATTAATTTAAAAAATAATAAGAAAAGTAAATAATCATAGGGTAACAATAATAGGACAGTCAAGGTGAAAGGTGACTGTTTTGGAGCTAAAATATCTTAACGAAGCACTTCTATTCATCTTCAAAATTTAGCCGCCCCTTCTCAATCACAAGCGGCCTTTTTTGTACCTGGGTATGTATGGCTCCGACATATTCACCGACAATCCCTATAAAGAAAAGCTGGACTGACGAAAAGAAGAAGAGACCTGAAACTAGTGGCGCCATTCCAACTTGAAAGTTATCCCATAAAACCAGTTTGTAACCCAGATAAATGAAAGACATCAGAAGGCTTAAGAACGCCAGGATGAAACCTGCAAATGTCGCAATCCTAAGTGGAAGCTTCGAGTGATTGATAACACCGAGGATTGCCAGATCGTACAGGGTGTAAAAATTGTTTTTTGTAAACCCGCGCTTTCTGGCGGGTTGTTCAAAGTAGACAGGTGCTATATCAAAACCTAATTCGCAGATCAGACCCCTAAAATAGGGATATGGATCGTCTATCTGTCTTAAAATCCTTAAGACCTGCTGGTCATATGCGCCAAATCCGGTTCCGTTTTTGATGAGCCTGTTTTCGGATATCTTGTTGATGAAACTGTAGAACATTTTTCTAACCAAGAAAAAGAACAGCGACTCCCTGCTTGAATTTTTGATTGCCAGGGTGATTTTATATCCCTCTTCCCATTTTTCCAGGAACTTCGGAATCAATTCAGGCGGGTCCTGTAAATCGGAAGCCATCAGTACGACCACATCGCCTTTTGCCTGCAGGAAGGCGTGGTATCCGGAACGGATAGGACCAAAATTCCTTGTGTTGTATATTACCTTCACCTTTTTATCATTTTCCGCGATCTGCCTCAGCACCTTGGGAGTATTGTCTGTCGATGCGTTGTCGATAATTATTATTTCATAATTATATTTGGGAAGATTTGCCATCACTGCGTGCAGGCGTTTTACGAGTTCCGGGATATTATCCTCTTCGTTATGGCAGCCTGTAACGATGCTTAGTTTTGTCATTTTATACTCCTGTGCTTTTGACCCAGTCGATTGTCTCTCTGACGCCCTCGATAAAGGAATATTTTGGGATGAATCCGGTATCTTTTTTCAGGTTATCGATTCCTGCGCAGAGAAAGGGAACATGGTTTTCAGGATAGGGCAGATCCCCTATTCCAACCGGCAGACAGGGATCTATGGCGTCTCTTATTGTGAGGACAAAATCCGATAATTTTTTTGGGTCTCCGCTGCCTATACAGTAAACTTCACCGTCTTTCCCACTTTTCCCGATGGCATAATATGCCCGCGCGCAGTCCCTGGAATAAAGGAAATCCCATATCTGCTCAGAGGGTGTAAGCGAAGGTCTCTCTTTCTTCAGGAGCTTTTCTATGCAGTAGTGAACCATAGTCGGGGTACCGTAAGGGCCGTATATGCTGAACACGCGGGCCCAGTTGAACCTAAGGCCCAGGTCAGAGCATAATCTTGCCGAAAACCTGCAGGCGGAATATTTTGCGATGCCATAAGCCGAGACCGGGTTTACCGGCGTTTCAGGAGACATTATGCCGGACCCTGTTCCATACTCCGCCTGGGAACCAGTACCGACAAAGGCCGAGCAGCCGAGGCGGGCAGCGGCTTTTACTGTCTCCATGGTATATGCGATATTGTCAAACTGCATGGGAATATTGTCTCGATCCTGTCTCGTCGGAGTTACCCAGGCAAGGTGGAAAAAGACATCGTATCGGCCTTTTTGCAGATCAGGCAGTTTTGATATTTCAGAAAGGTCACATTCACAGACTTTAACAAGATCGTGCCGGGGAAGGCGCCCCATGTTCCTGGAACCGGGTCTTACAACGGCCAGCACTTCCAGCCCGTTTTCCAGGCATTCGTTTACAAGCGGGATGCCAAGCATGGATGTTGCTCCGTTTATAATCACTTTCTTCATAAGATTTCCAGCCCGCGGTTTCTGAGAATTGCGACTTTAAGATTCTCATACCGCGTTTTAATGATTTTGACCACTTCATCCGAATATGCGGCGGCCATAACGATTATAGCGTCAACCGGATCTGAGACAATGGCGTCGGGGGAAGTTATTTTTATATGTGACGCCGGGGTATATCTGTCCTGTTTGAAGCTTGCGGAATCAACTACATATTTTATTTTATTTTTCAGTTCAAGAAGGGAAATTACCGAGAGCGCCTGGTGTCCCGCACCCCAGATGGCAACTTTATCTTTTGCAAATCCGTCGATGAAGCCATGTATTTCATTTTTGAGTTTTGACTGATGCTGTTCGAACCTGGAGATGGCGACGGCTTTTCTTTTCCTTGCGATCACGGAAATTACATAATCGTAACGCTCTTCCCGGTATTCAACCGCTTCAAAGCCATTTTGGTTTAAAATATGGGTCAGTGTTTCTTTTGTAAAATAAAGCAGATGATCCGGTATGAATTCAGAGAAGAGACTATCCCTTATAATCATGTTAAAATTTGGCACTTCCACATGCAAAATGCCGTCAGCTGAGAGATTATGGTACATAGCTCTCAATGCGCAGTTTGGATCAGGGAAATGCTCAAGGAAGTTCAAAATCATAATGAGGTCAAAAGGCCAGCCGGGTATCCTGTCGGAAGGATGGGAAAGAAAACCCTTTTCCACTTTTAATCCATTCTTTCGGCAGGCGGCCACATTCTCGTCAGAAAACTCGATTCCCCTTGCATCGACATCGAATTCGCTCACTACTGACAGAAACCCGCCTCTTCCGCAGCCTATCTCGCAAACCCTTTTTCCGATAAGATCATGCTTATCGAGTATCTCTTTAAAACTTTTTCTTCTAAATTCCCTGACTTCGGATGAAATTTCAGTGGCCCTTATAACCTCCCTGTAGTACGGGACTTCATCATTGTCAAGCTGGACAAGCCCGCATCCTGAGCATTGGCACACTTCAATATCTATGCCTCTGTCATTTGAAAGATCCTCACTACGGGGAAGATACTGCGCCGACGAAGGCATATCCTTTTGGACGAGAAGCGGGGGTTCCATAAAATCGTTGCCGCAAACCCTGCATTTTCTTTTGGTTTCCAGTGACATATCTTTATACAAAATCCTCCTTGGTGAATGCCTCTTCCCAGCTCAGGGGAAGTTCCTTTCCGTAGAATTTTGACATGTAGTTTTCTATAAAGTTCCTGTCTTCCCCCGACAGGCATTTGGGATTGAACTGCCTGAAATGTTTAATGCTCATTCCCCTGTCAAGAATGTCTCCCAGGCTCTCGCTGAAAATGTTTCCAAGACCGATATGCACATAAACACAAGGAAGGACATCGCCGTACTGTGTGATATGAAGTGTCGCGTATACGCAGCCGCAGCCTTTTTCCATCCCGTATGAAGGAAAGGTGTCCCTGTGCAGAACGGGATATTCCTTGTTGGCCTCTCTTAAAAAGGCGGCATCCTCCTCGTTTATGAGGACATCGTAGTTTCCTTCCCATTTACCGGTTGCGCGGGCGATGAGGACATCGACGGTATAGCCTTCCCTTTCTGCGAATTTCGCCATTTGAATTATCTGATCAGATTGACAATTTTGTCTTGTTACCACGGTCTGGACAACAACGCTGAGACCAGCTTCTTTCGCGTTTTGCATGGCGTCTATGGCTTTTTTGTATGCCCCTTTGTCTTTGCGATTTGAATCATGTTCATTCTCATCAAAATGATCCAGACTGATTTTTACCTTGTCGAGTCCAAGGGATTTCAGATGTTTTGCCTTTTCTTTTGTCATGAAGTGACCGTTGGTGCTCATGGCCAGATGGAATTTATCTGGTTGGAGGGCAAGGATGACATCATCCAGATCTTTAAAGAGGAGCGGCTCACCCCCTGAAATACAGAACTGGCATAGCCCAAGTTCGTGTGCCTGGTCGCTTATCATTCGCAGATCCTTTGGAGTCAGCTTTCGTCCGTCCTTTTTGAAACGAGATGCTGTGCAGTGGCTGCATTTGAGGTTGCAGGCGTAACTGTAGGATATATCGATGATCGGCGTGGGGATTCCCTTGAGGAATCTGTCTTCGATTTTTAAGACTTTTTTATATACCTCAGGCTTTTCTCTTCGGAGCTTTTCCCGTTTGGAGTTTTCAATTTCTTTTTCGTTTTTAATCATAATTCCTTTAATGTCCTTTTTTAGGCAGTTATTAAATGTTTGCGTAGCAAACTGTTTCAAATTCCTGCGGTGAATGGTGCCTTATGTGAATCCTGTACTCGGGGACCAGGGATTTGATATACATTGGAATTTCCCAAAGATGTTCCATTCTGTGGTAGACGCATATGGCCAGCTTTGGCCGGTGTTTTCGAATGATGGATGATGCACCCCTAAGCGCTTTCAGTTCGGAACCTTCAATATCCATCTTTATAAAGGTGACTTTTTCCTCCCCTATGTGGCTGTCAAGGGACACAAGACGAACTTCGCGCGAGGGCGCAGAGCCGATTGGATCTTTTTCGAATGAGGCATTTACTGACTCGAAGGAGATGACCGAGACACCGCCTACGTCTGAAATCCCAGCATTATGGAGGCTGATTTTATTTCTGATCTCAACGGGCTGGTTTTCCACAAAGCTTTCCAGTTTTAAATAGTTTTCTTTTTCAGGTTCGAAAGCGATGATTTTTGAAAACCTGTTTCCCTTAATCTTGAGAAATTCCTGCAGCGTGTCGCCATCGAAGGCGCCTGCATCCACGAAGACTTCTGAATCAGACAGGTTGAAAATTTCATCCGTAAAATATTGCTGCGGCGAGTTTATACTGCCGAAAAGTCCCAGAAACTGTCCGTAGCTGTCGCATAGGCACTTATGTTTGACTTTAGCTGCAACAATATTGAAGATTATATCCCTTGATCTAGAGTCATGGACTATTTCCAGCAAATTTAAAATATTGCTCTTCAGCGAATGCGGGCCGGCGGATCTGAAATAGGACCATCCGTCGATTTTCAGGCTGTCGATTCCGTATATTCTCGAAATGCTGATATCCCTGAGCTGCCTTGATATGGCCTCGGCTTTTGTTGCTGTTATCACAACACTGATGTCAGACTTATATTTTACAAGCTCGGTCGGGGGGATGCATCTTATGCCGCTTGAGATCACGCTTCCCCAGACACTGCTGTTATTATCGCAAAAAAAATCGACCTTGACGCCAATGGAGTTTAATCTTTGCATTGTTGAAATGCCAAAGATTCCCGCACCAAACAGGCAAAGGTATTTTGACTGCCCCAGTTTTTCGATGGCTTCAGAAAGCTCCCCTTGCCAGGACGGAGGGCCTTCATCGATTAACTTTGAGATTTCGTTTATGTAGTTTCTCATCAGCTACCTGTCGCATATTGCATAACAGACGGTCTCAGCCTCGGTATCTGTATGGTGCCTCAAATATATCCTGTATTCGGGGACAAGCCTTTTTAGGTAAAGTGGTATTTCCCAAATGTCCTCGGCCTTGTGGTATACGCATATTGCCAGGGTCGGCGCATGTTTTTTAATTAAGGTTTCGGCTCCGGCAAGAGCTTCTTTTTCAGCACCCTCAATATCCATTTTAATGAAAGTTGCTTTTGTATCAGGCAGGATATCGTCCATTCTGACAAGCTCGATTGATTCCCCGCACTTGGCACCTTCGACGATTTCCGAACCGCTGTTGTTTTTATTGATCGATGAAATTGTATGCCTGTCAAACAGACCAACGTTATGAAGATAAAGACGGGCAAGGCCCCTGGTATTTTTTTTCAGCCTGAGGAAATTGTCAGGGTCGACCTCAAAGGCATGGATTTCGGCGTATTTGCCGCCATTTTCCTTTTTTAAAAACTGGTGTATGGTATCACCGTCATACGCACCAACATCAACAAAAACCTCTTTCTCCCTCAGGTGGATCAAATCGTCCGGAAAATACTGTTCTTTGGTGTTGAGGGATGAAAATCTCGAAAAACTGAGAGAAAAGATATCCTTGAGGTATTCTCTAAGGGTTATTTTGGAGGATTCATCTTCCAGGATTTCCAGAAGCTCGGATATTCTGGTTTTTGATTTGCGCCAGTTTTCCAGTGTATAAAAATCCCTGTTAACGAGTCGGGGCTTTACGCCAAGAAAAAAGCTTTTCAGGCCCTTTTCAGACAGCTGTTTTTCGATGTGGGGGAAATTGCCTGTCGATATCAAAATGGTGATGTCATCATCAAGAGACGAACTCGGCAAAACCGGTCTGCCGCAAAACAGTTTGCCATGCTTCTCAGGATTATTGTCGCAGAAAAGTTCGATATTCCATCCCTTTTGTTCAAACCAGTCCATTAGAACGGCTCCTACGGCTCCCGCTCCGAAAAGGCAGAGCCTTCCGGTCTTTCTGTAATGGGCCTCGAATTCGTCATATGGTTTAATACCATCATCCGCAAAGTGGCAGTCCATGAAAGAGTCAAGTTCGCTTATTATTTCGGTTTCAGTCATTGTCAAAGGCCTTCTAAAAATTTATTCCTCTTTTAATTTCAATTGACATTTCAAGGACATCAATCCCCTCCTGAAGCGGGATCGGGACTTTGATCTCTCCGTCAAGAGCCAGGATAAAATCCCTCACTTCATCCATGAACATGTCGTTTCTGTCAAATCCTTCCGGGATTTTATATTCGACCGGTTTTGCGCCCTTTTCCCGTGGATATTCGACAAGGTTTTTTGCGCAGTAGTCCCAGATTATCCTGCCTTTTGTCCCGATGATTTCAAAGGAACGCTTTTGCGGACGCTGCCAGTAATCAAGGTGAAGGGAGACTATCATATTGTTTTCATATTCTAGTAGTGCCTTGACCATGTCTTCAGCATCACCTTCGAGCGGAGTGATTTTGCCGCCAATGGACAGGACTTTTTTTGGTTTTCCGAAAAACCAGTACAGGTAATCAATATCATGGCTGAAACACAATACCGCGCCCCCACCGCCGCTTTTATGGGCTGCATATGTTTTGCGGTAATCTTCCCATGGATGCCAGTCTTCGATACATTCGCCCATTTCTATGTGGGCTGAGATGGGTTTTCCTATCTTGCCGCTTTCGACAAGGGATTTCATTTTGACAAGGAGCGGATGCCACCTGAGGTTATAGGCGATCATCACGTGGAGATTGTTTTGGTTTGCGAGGCTTTTCAATTCATCCATCCCCGAAAGGTTGTTTGACAGGGGTTTTTCAATAAAAAGATGCTTTTTGAAACGCGCCGCCTTAAGGGCTGTATCCAAATGGCAGCTGTTTGGATTTGTAATAAAGACGGCATCCGGATCAAAAGAATTCATGGCTTCGTCGAAATCGTGATATATCCTAACAGATCTTCCCGCAAGAGACTCCTCTTTTAAAAATTTTTCAATAAAATCGGAGTTTGCACCACCGCCTTTTCGAAAGACAGCTGGGTTATGTCCCAGTGATCTCAAATTTTTATAGTGTCTTTGACCAATTGAGCCCAGTCCGCAAATCAGGAATTTTTTTACCATGCCGTTCTTCCTCCGTCAACCACGAGCGATGCGCCTGTCATATATGATGATGCATCGGACAGTAAAAAGTGAATCATGCCGTTATACTCGCTTTTTTCTGCCATTCGGCCGAGCATGTTCAGGGCGCTGTTTTTGGTCACAAAACTTTCAGGCTGGCCATTATACATGCCACCGGGAACGGCGGCATTTACCCTGACATTATATTTTCCAAGATATGCCGCCCATGTCCGCATGAGTCCAAGGTTGCCGGATTTGGAGGTTACGTAGGCGATATCCTTATATTTACCTTCATCGTATATGCTGTTATTGGGTGCGATAAGGGCAAGGTCGGAAGCTATAAGAATGATTGAACCGTTTTTTTGCCTCATCATGTAAGGCGAAACAGCCTGTATAAGGATATGGGCTGCAGTCAGATTCACCTCGATTTCACGGCGAAAGAGGTCAATTGGAAAATCCTCGTAAGGGCTCCACAATTTTTTTGCAGAGTCGCTGCCTGGAGCGGCATTTATGGCCGCGGCATTTACAAGGCCATCAATGCGGCCGTATTCATTTATGACATTTGCCACAGAATTACTAACCGCGCTCGGATCGGTGATGTCTGTGGGGTGGGAAGCCTCCTTGTCGAAGATTACTGTTTTCACTCCATTTTCAGATAAATATTCTGTAATCTGGCGTCCTAGGAAACCGTTTCCGCCAGATACGATAACCACCTTGTCCTTCAGGGAGAACAGATTATTCATTTCAAATACCTTCATTAACTACAATGTTTAATTATCCGGAACAATATAGCCAGTTGATTGCTTGAATTCAATATAAATAGTCCGCTGTGTGTTTAATAAACTCCCTGAAGTTACCGATAATTTATTTCCCCGTATACACTATAATAGCGCCTTGCTCTTTCTACCGGGACACATAGACCAAGTGACATTGAATTCTCAGGAGAAACAGGCCACTCGCCAACAATTTTCTCTTTAAAGATAGGCAAATAATTAGGAAGTAAACCAAGTGCATCAGCATCACAAACAGCTATGGGATTGAATCCTGCATTCGCAAGTTCAACAGCAAAATTATGAAAATCCTTTTTCGCAAGATACTTGGGAATCAGTTTTGCCAGCCTACTTGGATATCCAAAAGCTTTATCAGATCCTGGTATTTTTTTTAGTCTTGGCAATCCAATTGAAAAATAAGAATAAAGTCGATTTCCACCATCGGTAGCAATAAGGAATGTATCATCAGGATACAGATCCATATACTGTTTTTTTGCTTTCTCAAAGGATTCAATGGTTGCAGCTAATTTTTTTGTAATCCTAATACCTGAAAACCCTGGTGGTTCGTCAATTGAAACCCCTTCATTTCTTACCCAATTCATTAATAAACCGGTATCACCAATAATTCTATAGAACTTGGGGGATAAATATATTCCAAGCAAGATATAAAAAAATGAAATAACGATACGAGATTTGGGACTTTCAATCCAAATACCTTTGAAAAAATATATTACAGCCAAATAGAATCCAGGTCCAAAAGCACACACCCCTCTAAACAACTCCCAGACAGGATATAATGCTACCATACTGAACAGAGAAATCCATGCGGAAAGAAAGAAAAAACCCTCTCCTTTCTCTGGCACCGCTCCCGAAATGGTTCTAGTGAGCGACCTTGTAATGGCAACACATATAACTGCAAAAGAGATAAAGAAGTCTGAATAAGACGTAAATACCGACCAACCGTAATTAGTCGTTTTACTTGTAAACATAGTCCAGTCTTCAAATACGCCCCCATACCTGAATGTCCCTTTGATCATGCCTATAAAAAAACTAAATAATTCATTTGTTATGTTGCTTGTGCTGTTTGCTGCTGTCCCACCATTATTTCCCGCATCTTCTATGTATTGGAAAACAAAATCATTCCACGCGCCCATTTGTTTCAAAATTAAGATAACTGTCATGCTCGATAAAAGAGCTCCGAGTCCAATCAGGGACGCAGTACTTAACATCTCTTTTCTATTTAAAAAACCAAACGGCCAACATAAAAGTATTCCGATAATGGCAAAAAAAGGAATTATACCAAGCTGTTGGCGATAAAAAAACAATATGCCAGTCAGTATGCCAGCAAGAAAAACGAGTATTGACCGTTTGGTTTCAATATACTGTGACAAAAGCCACAGAGCCACTCCTATACAACCAGCCGCATAATAATTTGGCCAAGTAAAAAGTATTCCGGGATATGTTGTTAAAAGTACCAAAGCCCCCATAATCGCAAGCCACCGAGGAACCCACATTCGAAATGAAAAATAAAGAGACGCTTGTAATAAAAACAAAAAAAACCAGGTACTAAGATATAAAACGCCCTGCGTTTTGCCAAATATCAAAATAAAAAGTGCCTGCGTCCAAGCTGTCATGACACCATGAGTTATTAATATTTCACGATGAGGAATTGCTCCATCTGCAATTTCTATTGCAGATCGAAAGAGATAGACAACATGGTAATCAAGCCACAACTTTGATTGATAAAAGGTTACAACACCAGTAAAAAGGCCTATAAATAAAGTAACACAAATATCAGATACATGTTTAGCTTCAAGCCTGACCCTCACCATGATACTCCTCCAATAGAAACACTATATGTAGATGTAAATTTTATATAGTCTTTTTTGCCAAAAACAATACGACATTTATGTAAGTCTTCGGCACCAGCTCTCCAAAATGATTTTGCTAAACAAGTTTGGCAGAAGTTTTCAAGTTTTCTGTTTCCAGATAGCTGAATTAAACAGCTTACTGGATAAAACATAATTTTCTCTTTTTAAGATGTGCGCTATCTCAGAAGAGCTGACATCTTCTACATTAGTAGACAACTGCTCGCAAATTATTACCTTTGGTCGATACTTATTGAAACATAAGGATTTTAAGACGATACCATCCAATCCCTCAATATCAATCGTCAGTAGATCAATCTGTGTTTGTGGTGGCAAGAATTCATCCAAAACCGAATTAATTGGTCTCAGCTGTACTTTTTGAGTCCGCTCCAATCGCCACCCGAGAGCTATTCTTTCTTTGGCCAAGTCTTTGTCAAATGTATTTAACGCACGTTCTGAAAAAATGTAAAAATCTTTTGTTTCATTTTTGTCAGAAATACCTATTTCAAGGCATATGTCGCGCTTCCTGATTTTTTTAAATAAGGCCATGGCTCCAGGCATGGCATCAATATTAATCCCACACCACCCTAAACGATAAAGCAAATAAGTATTTGAAAAACGTTTTGGATGGTGTGCTCCTAAATCGATATAGAAGCCAGATGTTTTTCCTTGAAATAATCTCTGCAAAATAAGGTCCTCTCCTTCCTGAGAATAACATATCGAGAGGTATTCGAGCCCAAGTGCCGTTTTTATAAGATTTTTTGTCAGTGGTATAACCTTTTGGATCACAAAAACCTCGTTATATGAATATTTTAAATTGTTTAAGTCATCTCAATTTGAGACAGGACAATAGAAACTATAAGACGCCACGTTTTACTTGAAAATCTGTACGACTTATTCTTGCAGAGAACCAGAATTTTATTTGTTCCTGCATTTTTTCCGGCATAAAAAGCTCATTTTTTTTCATTTCCAAATAGGAAGATAACGTTCTATCAATAATACCTTTATTATAGAAGACCACCTCGCATGGCCGATCACCGCCAGCATAGTCGGATGCAATAAATATCCTGCTCATATTTTCAAACTCACGCTTATTTTTACTTCTCAATTCATTGAGATTTTTGGAATTTTTTCTTGCATCAGCGATATCCAGTCCCACCACCATTTTTTCTGAACCCATGACATCTGAGAGATAGGAAGCCCACTCATATACATCCAAATGTGCTCTATTTTCCTTATTTTTTAGTGTCGTTTTATCACCGAAGGCTATTAAATCACATTTTTCCAATTCACTAATGTTGTCTTTCAATACTGATATGAAAGCGTGCCGTTTATAATTATCAAAATCCCATTCCACATAGTTGGTAACATTTATAAATACCATTGCCACAATAATAGCTAATACGGCACGGTCAAAAAACAATTGGATATTGATGCGTAATGGAATATATTTCAATAGTGACCTAAAGCCAATATATAAAAATGGGATACTGCAAGTAAATAGGATTGCGTTACGACTGTCCACGGTATATGGTCTTGGAAATTTTCCCACTACCACATATGGAAAAATTGCACAAAAAGATAAAAGAATAGAAAAAACTAATAATACAATTGAAAAGGCTAACGATTTATGTGATTCGGGATAACTTTTTATATTTTTTTTAAAGTAAAAAATCCCCAATCCTAAGAAAATAGACATAAAAGATCCAAATAAAAAGGAAGTTATGTCTGGAAATGGAAGTTTTTGTACTGTGTACTTAAAGACTCTAAGTATCTCTATGATGGATATACCAATGCTCCTAACAAAAAAATCAGGATTAATCTGATTATAACCTTCATATATGCCAAACGGTTTCCTTGAAGTAAAAAATACAAAGAGAATCGTAACTATCAGAATTACCAAAGGAATAACTTTTCTTTTATCCCTATAGGCAGCTAATCCAAAAAACAGGATTATTGGTCCTTCCATGACAAGTAAAGAAGACATGGTAAACGAAATTCGACACAACAAGAGTGATATAATAACAGCTAGGAGGCTAGATTCTTTTTGAAAAAAAAATCTCGCCAAACTAGAATTTCCTACTAAAAAAAGAGCCAAATAAATGTAATTAACCATTATGGCAAAATCTGGGGTAAGATCGCAAAATGGTTGCGCACAAAACAAACAAAAGGAGATGAACGAAGTAAAAAGGCTTTGTTCAAGGATACTATAGCTAATATAAAAAATGGCGAGCGAACTTAAAAAGATCATTAGAAAATTACAAGTTCTAAATGCAAACAAATAATCATCAAAATTATTATAAATATAGCTGCCAATATATATGCCATCAAATCTTCCCATCTGGAAGCCTGCCCAAAAGTGCGTTGTATAATCTTTAACTTTTAATAAATGATGCCATAAAAGGCCATCCCATATAATACTTCTATTAGTTAAGAGCATGCCATGAAAAGCAATCATGGCACAGATTAGCATCAAGAACACTAACAGGATATCCTTGCGTTCAATCCCTGCTTTAAAAATATTTCCTTCTTTCTTATTTTGAGATTGAGGTAATATGGCGTCCATAATTTCATTTATTTTTATCAACATTGACACACCTGTCTTAATTTTTGACTTCTGATAAATCGATCTCTTTTTTTC
>JADFZC010000171.1 GCA_015232735.1 Oligoflexales bacterium
GTAAAGACGGGCTTATTGAGTTTCTTTATGGTAAAAAGAACCGGTATCTTAGTCATGAGGACCTAACCCTTCTAGGAATTGCGCTACTTTAAGTTTCATCTCATCCCAGGCAGCGGCATTGCCATATACCTGCTGGTCTTCAGGGGCCAGATATGTTACCTGAAAACCTATGGTTTCCAAAAACCTGCAGGTATTTGTTACCGAGGGATGCTCAAGCCGGGTTGTTATTATATGGTTTTTCTTTGAGCCTGCCAGATAATCAAAATACACACCTTTGAGCACAGTGTTGTTTCCCTCTGTGGCGCAACCGTTCACAACTATGTCATCCTCCTCACCCGCTCCTATGCACGAGTAGAGTTTATTCATTGCAATCTCCAATGATTCATGAACCTTGGACCCAAAAATGTGTAATGAATTGGGGTTGCCGAAATCCTTCGAGAAATATGGGATCATAATCCCGGTCACTTCAGGGTCGACCATTGTTGTTGCGTTATTGTCCAGATACACTCGGCGTTCCACTTGACGTACCTCACTTAAGGTGGTGATTTTGAATTATGGAATCTTAACACAGGCCCCAAAAAGCTGACCGGTATTAGGGATATATCCATTATATTAAGCTTATGACACAAAGGTGAGCGGCGACGCAAGCTTAATGATTGCAGCAAAAACCGCTTTGTACAAAAGATAAGATTTTGAATTACCCAATAAATAAGGGTATAAGAGAAAAGGATACGATTTTTTTACCTTAAATGATGCTAAACAGTCGCAGGCGCCTTGGGCGAACGCGGGTGCGCCCTGGCAAGTTGAGGCTTGCACAGGATTTGGCTGTAAAATGTTAATATTTTTTAGGTTTTTAGATCGACAAGAACCGCAGAGAAGAAAAGGGTAAGATAATGAAGACGAACCGACTTGCGACTTTTTCGCTTGCAGGAATTATCGGTCTCATCAGCTCAGGCTGTGGAGACACCGTACAGGTTGTTGAAGCCAGCGGCAACGCCATAATGGTTCTTGACATAATCAAAGACAAGCCGATAAATGAACTCCAAATGACAGTCAACCGCATAAGGGTATGGCTGAGCACCCCAAACAACAACGGACCGGGAGTTGTTGACAAGATAGACCAGTATGCGGTTGAAATCTGGGCCACTTTGGCAGGCGAACCTAATCCGAGATACCATTTGATAGACGGTCTGAGAGACGACGGTACGGGAAATCTCTTTCCTCCCGGGAACGAACCCGGCATCATACGCTATGATTTAAGAAACACTACCGGCAATGAAATCAGCCATTATCTTGTCACCTCGGTTGATGGTCTGGTCCTGGCAGAATTGCCGGCGCATCGCCAGATTCAGGAGGAAATCTCCACAAACAAGGGAAGCACCATAACCACTTCGCTCAAGATGATAGATGCAGCTTCAATCGACAGGCTGTCCCCATGGGCCAATGTGAAATACAGGAAACTCTACGGCGGCGCGAATGATTCCATGACACAAAGCCCAGCCATATTCTCGCGGACAAGATCCGATAAAAATGCCGGATTCTCCGTCAAGGGAAAGATGGGCTGCGCTGTCCAGGCAAAAGACGCTGCCGGAAATCTTCAGTCCAGGAGATTTCAGCTTGGGGACGTGGAACTGGGTGATGTCATACACAGGCCGATGGGACTTGTAAAGCTTCAAAGCTCCTCAGAAACCGCGAGTGCCTCTTCAGGAAATCAAATAAGTCCCAGCAGCGGAAATTATTTGAGGATCGATTGGACGGAGTACTGGTATCTGACCGGAATAAATATCAGAAGCGGAACATTCAGGATGTTTCAGGCAAAAACAGCCCCTTTTTATACTGTCAGGGAACTCCCCAACGTGGATGAGCTGGCAACTGAGCCGCAACCGTCGAGCTTCGAAAATCTTGTCAGGACATGCAATCACAGCGCAGGCCCGGATGGAAAATTCTACATGTTTTCCCTGAAGGTCCAAAGCGAAGGGGCTGACATTCCCCCTGCACTTGCGCCGGAAACAGCCACCTACTCCGAAGGATCTTCAAACAGTTATTGCGACAAGCTTGAAGCCAAATACGTTGGAACAAACGATGATAGAAAAAGCATCGATTTGAAACCGGCTGATTTTGGATGCGGCTTTAACACGGGTGCAATCGGAGGCACTTGGAATGGAACAACTCTCAAGCATGAGGCGGCAATCACGGGCAATACGTCAGCTTCCCACTTTTATGTCGAGCAAAGCCCGATCGTAACCGTCAATTATGGGGAAAACAAGCCGGCAGCCAAATGACTATAACGCCAATATCATAGGCGCACTGACAAACCAGCCGCCCCATGCCTGGGATATTATCCTGGCCGTTGAACGCACATCGGCACCCCCGCCGCCTCCACCCGTTTTTTGAACCGATGGAAAATAATTGATATAGGTGGCAAGATTCCATTCCAATGGAGTCCCATGAAAATAATTCCTGTAGTTCATATTAGCTTCAGTAATCTCCCTTTGAGTCTCAAACCTTGTCGGCATAAAGTCAGCCAGGTTTGCCGGGGGGTTGAAATACAGGTTTTTAAGGCTTATCTCCGCAACCTCACCGGTCACTTCACTTCTGACGGATGCCTTGTCATTATTTACGATATTCAAAAGATTCTCAAACCCGGCGTTTGTCATTCTGGACCATGGAATCAGACGTGCAGGATTCAATCCCAGAAAGTTCTGGGCAATATCGCTCGTGGCTTCAACTTCCTCGACTTTACGTGCCTTGACCATCTTCCATGCTTCATAGGCGAGATTGACCGCATCCTTCAGATTTGCGAAGGCTCCTTGAAGCAGCTGGGGATTTTCGACAGCAAAAAGCTTGTATTTGCCCGCATAGTCTTTTACAATTTTTGCCCGTCTTTCCGATGTAAGCCCTTCGATTTCCCTGAATCCAAGAAGATCGTTATCAAATCCAAGCGCCTTGGCCAGGCTCTCGTTGAGATCCAGTATCGTATCAAGGTTAAGAGCGCATGTTACCAGCAAATTATGAATGGACAGCTTTATGGAAGCCAGAACAGCCTTTCTCTCCGCCTCACCGACCAGAATATAGCGGTCAAGGTTGTTTGGGAACGGCTCTACGCTTTTACCGTTGCTGACGATTGTTCCATACAGGATCTTATTGTCAAACACAATAAATCCTTCAGGGGGCATTTGCGCAGGTTTCTCGGCACCATAGGCAAACTGTATTTTGGAGATTGACTTGTACATGTTTTCAAGCTCAGGAAGCACGCTGTTCATAAGGTAAGACTGGAAATCCTTCACCCGCAGAAACGGGGCGTTTGTGGCATCAGCTCCCTTGAACGGCTCGGTCACATATCTGAAACCGGTATTCCAGTTCTGATTTGGCAGAAAAGTGTTGATACCCGTGGCAGACGCTTTTATAAGGCTTATGTAAAAGCTGTGAGTCGTCTTGTCCCTGGCTGCTCCGGCCTGAGATTTCTCAAAGAGGCCTTCCAGACGATATACGATGGACTGCAGCTTCGCCATAGGGATGTAAAATGCTGCGACAAACTGAAGATCCGGAGGATAACTGTCATAATTCTGTTTCAATTCCCTGATAAGGTCTGAAAGGGCATACTTGTCGGCAACAGTCGTTATTTTTTCCGACATTTGCATATACTGTGGGGTCAGATTCTCCCTGCTGACAAATTTGCCTGAAAGAGCGATGCTCTCGGCGGAACCTGCGGATTCCCTGCTGCCTGTTATATTACCTATTTTGCATGATCCCAAAAAAATGACAACCATGCTTGCCCAAAATGAGCCGATTATCAACTTGCTCCCAAACACCGCATTCTCCTTTTTGGCTGTATATTGTTTTCTTAATTGTTATGGCACCAATCATTAAAACATGTCGACTCTGACTCAAATATAATGACTTTTGCCAAACGATAAAACAGTTTATCCAAATTATACGGAATGTAGCTTGAAACAGCAATAGATGTTATCGATATTTAGTAAATATAAGTCCTGACAAACTGCATAAGAACTACCAAAACACAAGCCGGAAGTGGGCAGCCTGCGAAATAATATTTAAACTCAATCTATGGTATTTTTCATTTTACTGTTTTACAATCTCTCTCACAGTAAGGCACCTTGGAGACATTTGAAATGAAAATAATCTTTGTCAGACCAAACATGATAAACGAAAGACAGTCTGATGCCATGGAGCCGCTTGCATTCGCAGTTCTTTCAGCGCTCACTCCGGACGATATCGAGACAAATCTGTATGATGACCGCGTCGAGGAGATAGACTACGATGACAAATGCGATCTCGTTGCGATCTCGGTTGAGACATTTACCGCAAAAAGAGCTTACAATATAGCACTTGAGTACCGGAAACGAAATATACCGGTTATCATGGGGGGATTTCATACGACATTCCTGCCCGAGGAAAGCCTTATGTTCGCCGATTCAGTAGTGGTTGGCGACGCGGAGATAAGCTGGCCGCAGGTGATCGCCGACCTGCGAAAGGGATCGCTTAAACGAATGTATCAAAACACTGTCACATCACTTGATAACATCGAGTTCTCAAGGAGGATTTTCGAAAACAAGCCCTATAACAAAATATCTCCCGTACAATTCTCGAGAGGATGCAAACATCACTGCGATTTTTGTTCGGTAAAAGCCTTTTACGGAAAGAACCTGATGCAAAGGCCTCTCGATGAGGTCGTCAAGGAAATAGAAAACATTAAAAACAGGTATATCTTTTTTGCTGACGACAATCTCTTTTTCAATCCCAAAATTGCGAAAGAACTGTTTCAAAGACTCACTTCTCTTGGTGTAAAATGGGCCTGCCAGATGAGCCTGGATGTCGCAAAAAACGAGGAACTTCTTATTCTGATGAGAAAAAGCGGGTGCATCTCGGCACTGATAGGTTTTGAGTCCCTTGACGTTCACAATCTCATGCAAATGAAAAAAAGCGTCAATACCAGATACGAATATAAGGACATTGTAAAAAAATTTAACAATAACGGTATAATGCTGTTCGGAACCTTCGTTATCGGTTACGACTTCGATACGAGGGAATCTTTTGAAAAAACCCTTGATTTCGCCATTGAATCGAAAATGTGCCTTGCACAGTTCAATCCCCTCATGCCCATGCCTGGAACAACCCTGTATGAAAAATTCAGGAGCGAAGGCCGTCTAATCTATGACAAATGGTGGCTTGACCCCGAGTATAGATATGGAAAGGCCATGTTTGTTCCAAAAAACATGACCCCTGATGAGCTTTCAGAGGGAATTCACGATATTCGCATCAAGTTCAACAAATACAGCTCGATAATCAAAAGATCATTCAGCAAAGCCAACGCCGGCAACCTCAGCAACCTCATGTGGTATACCGTCACCAACCTGGTGACAAAAAGGGAAATCCTGCGCAAGAATAACCGCATTCTCGGAATATGAGAGGTCAAATCACATGAGACTTGCACTTGTCAAACCCAACATAGGACGCATGGAACACAGCCTTTTTGTTGACGAGGCGCGAATGGAGCCCCTTCAGCTCGGAATACTGGCAGGGCTTACCCCTGATGACGTGGATATCACTCTCTATGACGACAGGATGGAAAGCATACCTTTTGACGAGCCCACAGATCTTGCTGCAATTACCATCGAAACCTTCACGGCAAGAAGGGCATATGAAATATCCGATGAATACAGAAAAAGGGGCGTTCCCGTAATAATGGGAGGAATGCATGCCACTCTTCTTCCCGAGGAGGTCATGCAATTTGCCGATTCCATCCTGACAGGAGACGCAGAAGGAATATGGGGAGAGGTAATCGCTGATGCAAAAAAAGGGAAATTAAAGCCTGTCTATAGGTCAAGCGTAGGAGTTCCGCAGTCAAATTTGATCTATCCACGCCGTGAAATTTTTAAAGGCAAGGGATACCTTCCTTTTTCACTCATGCAGTTCAGCAGGGGATGCGTTTTCGGATGCCATTA
>JADFZC010000172.1 GCA_015232735.1 Oligoflexales bacterium
GGATTTTTTAGGCGACGAGCAACGCCGAGTCATGGCTTTTTCAACAGGCTCTAAAATAAAAACTACCAAAGATACCTTATTGTAAACAGGAGATCGAGGACGGCGTGTGTCTCAGGAGCCAGATAAAGTGTCGGGCCAAGCTCAAAATTTATCTGCAGCGGGGTTTGAGGGATAAAAAATTGAATGCCAAGAGGTATCCTGCCTCCAAGCAGGGATACGGACCCCTTGTCATCCTTGGAGTACCAATCCAGCTTTTTCTTCCTGAGACTGCCGCCCGCGACACCAGCGCCGTAATAAAAGACAATTTGCTCCGCGTCCTCTATCAAGTTCAGATGTGAAGAGCAATAATCGGCTGTCAGATAAAAGTTGCCGGACCCTGCTGAAGAAAGAAGTCCTTGGGTAAAATTGGAGTTGTCAAGGCGGTAGTAGAGAGATAGCCCCTCCCTGCTTCCTATTGAAATACCAATACCTGTGTCATTGGTAGATGTGTACGGTTCATGTTCTGCATAGGCTAAAGGCAGATGCAGGATAAAAAAGAAAACCACGGTAAAAAAGCGGAAACTTTTCATTTTCTAAGAAACCTCCTTAGGGAAGATTGCCAGGAGAATATATCACAACGGCAACTAGTCGCTCAACATATGAATGACTCCTTTCATCTCCCGGCTGACGGCTTCAAGATAAAATTTGGCCTCTTCCCCTGTTACTGAAGCGGGATCCAGGAAGTATGAGGCTTCATTCATATTTGTTCTTCGTAATTTGGTCTGCCAGATGTTTTCTGATTCAAGATTGAGGTCCGTGTGTTGATAATCAAGCAGAACCTTCGGATTGATATAACTGGATATGCCGGCCATTGCATGATCCAGATAAATCCTCCTGTCCTCATGGTCCCTTGTAAATCCTCTGACCTTGTAATCGATTATGACTACATCGGAATCAAATGCATCAAACATGTAATTGAGCGCTTTTAGAGGCGATATTTCACCGCAGGTTGAAATTTCAATATCGGTGCGAAATGAACAGACCATCCCTTTCGCCCTGAAATCGGGGTAGGTATGGGCGCAAATATGGCTTTTGTCAAGGTGCAAAAATGCTCCATTCATCTTTCTCTCCTCACCCATGAGAATCAGTGAGCTTGCACCCCATGGGTCATAATCGTGGTCGGAGACGGCCAAGACCTTCGCCTCGATTATTTCACATATATTCTTAAGAATTCTTGTTATTTTCGCTGCGTTATATCTTTTCTGGACGTAATCGATGTAGGTGCCTCTTTCAAAATCATTTCTGGCGACACAAAAATCATACAGGTTGAAATTCAGCGATTTTGTCAGATTGTTAAAACCTTCCATGTGTACGGTCTTGCCTCTTGGGACAAGGCGCCTTAACAGTGAGCCGCTCCGTTCCTCCATAAAATGGCTCTCCTTTTCCTATTGAGGCTGATGAATATCGTTCGGGGCGATTTTCTGGAGCTGCGGCGAGACGTCGAGAGGTCTGTTCTGCCCCAAAAATATCACTGCGAGCTGCACGACATACTGCGCATATTTTTCATCCTGGTTCAAATCTTTCGACCTGAGAAATCGAAGTCCCCAGCAGCCGGATTTTGGATAGTATTCAAGTCCGACCCTCGTCTCATACTGCTCCTCCTGGTTTTCAACCCCTTTTCTCAGGTAGCTGATAGTCGTCCCGACCTGTTGACTCAAGGCACTTGAGATGACTACTGAGCGCGTGGTCGTCTGACTGACGCTCATCGTGTCGGTGGCTGCGTCATATGAGGTGGCCTTGTTCAGCGTGTAGGCCAGCGAGAGGGAAGTTGCAAAAAAGGCAGGAAGTCCAAGATTGAATCCCACCTCTGTGGCGAGTTTTTTATAGGTGTTATATATCACATGGTTCGTCAGTGAATAGCCCTTCCAGTTTAACGTCAGATCCGCTGATGGTCCGGACCATGATTCGGTGAGATTGTAGTATGGGACAATGCCAGGGGCGTTTGGTCCTCCGGCCGCCTCAAGCTCCTTGTTTTTTCGTATCTGCTTGCGCCGGATGTCTTCCAGAAGGAAATCGAAGCTCATCGAAGCGTTAAAATTTACAGGTTCCTGTTCTTTATCTGTTTTTAATAGATATCTGTTGATATACCAATTGGACTCGTTGTTTGGATCAAACATATCCTTATGGGAGCTTACGGGCAAATCCATACTGTAGGTCAGTTCGCGCAATGCCCTTTGTCTGTAGGTCTCTTTTGCCGAATCGTCGCTTTTATCCTTTTCGGCACCCCTTTTAAGCTCCCATGCCCTGCTGTAGGTTCTCCATCTTTGGCTTGTGGAGAAGGAAATTCTCTCATGCTTGATCATAGAATCCTCATATCCTGCGGCATCGTCGTTGGAGTCAAAGGAGTCGCGGTCACTCGCAAAATAAACCTGTGGGACGCCCCTGTACTTTTTAGGCTCCTCGTACGCCCCCCTCCTTGCAACAACGGGTCTCGTCGAAAGGCCCACAGACCAGTTTGTAATATGATGGACATAGGTTTTTCCAACACCTTCCTCCTCCCAGTTGTCGGGCTGAAGAAACATTGGAAGAGGCCCTTTTCCATCGATGGGCAGATTGAAGTTGACAGCACTGCGCCACGAGTTAATGCTGCTTTTTTCGGTTTCCAGTCCCCTGTGCTGAATGTTCCTTGCTTCAAGTTCCGTGAAGTGATCGACGGTTATGATGCTTCTGCTGAGAAGGGGAGAGACCAGCTTGAATCTTCCCCTCTGCCATAATCCATCCCTGAGATAATATCCGCTGCCCTGATCTTTTGCGGTACTCTGGTTCTTCATATCGGTAATAGGGATATGGTCCCCTGAGAACTCTCCATAAACCGGTACCGGCAGTATTCTGAAAGGATCTAGGTTGTATATCCTGGACTGAAAGTAGACGGTGCCGGGCATTTGAAGACCCTGGAACCGTTCGTTCATAAAAACATAATCCGCAAAGCGGCTGTGGGTACCGATATAAAACTCCTTGGCGTCAAGATGCACGGCCGCCTTGGCTGTGGAAAAGACATTTCCGAAACTCGTGGGAGCAAACGCCTCTTCAAATTTATCGGTTACGGCAAGATCTTCCACGTATCTGTGATCGCTTCTGACAGTGCCGTGACTGACCAGTGACAGCCGAGGGGCGACTATGGCCTGCCCTCTCCATTCCTGCATCCCCCTCCATGTATTCGAAGGAGTTGCAAGACCGGCCTTTATCCCTTCCTCGCATTGGGCAATTTCCTCGGGGGTGACCTTGCCTTCCTTCACAACGCAGTAGCGATGGGAAGGATCCAGATGGTACTCAAGAATTCTCAGCCTTGTATTTCTCTGGTCGTTCCAGTATTTATCCCTGATGGTCTCCATCCTGAGGGACCAGCCGGAATACTCCCTGATTTCATGGCGCAGTTCCAGTCCCAGACGGGTTCCTCTTTTCTCAAAGATGTCTGTTGTAACGGTCGAATCGAAATTATCCGCAAAATCAAAAAAGACAGGCTGGGTGAATACTGTGCCTGAAACCCTGTTTCCGGTACTGAGGGTCGGGACAAGAAATCCGGACTGCCTGACACTTTTTATTGGAAGTTTCAAATAGGGAAGATACAGAACCGGTACCCCTTTGATTTCCAGGATCGGATGCTGCATATCCACATATCCCCCGACCTGGGCGTCAATCTGGTTGGCCCTGAATCCCCATGCAGGAGTTTCGTCATCCTCACATTTGCATGGGCTCCAGACTGCATTGTATGCCCTGTAGTCATTGCCACTTGTTCTTTCCATTATGTCGCCGTTCATCCTGAAATATGATGTGCGGCCGAAAGGTTTTGTCGGAATTCCAGAAATACCCCGGGATTTTTCCCAGTACTCCCGTCTTTTGAGAAAGCTGCTTCTTCTTTCCTTGTCAATGTTGAGGCTGGCCGGATTTTCCTGTGTTGCCGCAAGTTCCTCCTGTTCCAGGGCAAGCGCGTAATCTTCAACAAGCTCCGGACTGGGTTTGTCACCGGGTTTTGCGGATTTTCTGAATTCATCTCTCATGTTGTTTTTACGGCCGGCAAGATGGTCGAGCCTTTTTTTTCTTCCGGCCTCGAATTTCAATTCCTCCTGGGTGAATCCCAGAAGTTCATTGGAAACTTTTTGAACCTTGTCGCCGTCGAAGGCCACCAGCAGGACGTCATCGATCTTCATATCACCTGTAATCCAATGATATTCCAATCTTGTGCCTGTGAAAACCTGAGTGGACGTCAGAAGCACTATGTGTCCGGTTGCGATCATGGTTTCGCTTTTTTTATCGACCTCGATCTTGTCGGCTGTAATCATGCTGCCGAATCCTATGGCTACCACATCCCCCTCGAAAAGGGATTTGTCAAATTTTTTTGTCATGCCTATAGTTCGTGCATCATAAAACATCTCAGGCCCTATCGGTTCATAGCCTTCGAGATCTGGAGGTGGCGGATCACCCGCTTTATCGTCTTGAGGGGTGGGCTGTGTTGTCCCTTTGTCTGCCGAGGTCTCCTTTTCCGTTTTCAGAGGTTTGTCAATATCCGGTTTGTTAGAAGGTTCACTTTGGGCGGACTTTCCCCCCATATCAGGTTTTTCAACTGTTGTTTTGATATCTTCCTGTTGCGATAGAGCCATTTCAGACACTAAACCGATCAAAACTCCAATCGCCGACCAAAGTATCTTCAGCAACCATTTTCCTCGGGAATTTTGAAAAGTATTCAAGTACACTACCTACCGCCAAAACAGATCCACAAATAACATAAGGTTCTTCACCTGATAACGCCAAACTTCCACTTGCGGACCACAAATCTGCAAATGACTCGTACAATTTCAGACTTCGATGTCTTTCTGCAAGGTCATCCAATTTGATTGTTCTTTCATGATCAATCTTAAATAGCACAATGGGGTCCAAAATGCCTTTTAAAATATCTAACATAGGATTAATGTCTTTATCATTAAGAATACTCACAATACCCGGAACTCTTTTTTTGCCTTGTATGGAGAGAGCTGCCCGCAGGCTTTTTTCAAACTCTGTAACCCCATCGATATTATGGCAGACATCCATCAGGACACACTTCTCGCTCCCGTCGGCCCTTTTTACCTTGGTTCTGAAGAAACGCCCTGCCATGCTGGGAGACCATGGGATATCTGTCCTTGGAAAAGTTGATGCCACCTCGCGGGCACTTGTAAGTTTATTTTCCTTTGAAATACATTTTTCCCGATACCAGTGGAACACAGCCATTGCCAGACAGAAGTTGTTCTTCAAATACTGGGCGGATTTTGAAAGGATAGCGGGCATTTTGACGTTAAGGGGAGAAAGCCCGGGGATGGTGATATAAATTTCATCATCATTCATTCCAAAATGTGTTCCAAGTTTCCATAATGGACAATTCATTTCCGAGAGCGTGTCTATAAATAAATCATATGCCTGCCTGTCCTGATAAAGTTCCCCGCCGCTTCCCAAAAAAAGTGGCCTGTCCCTTCTGGCAATTCCAAGTTTTTCCCTTGTTATTGAATATAGAGTGGTTCCAAGAAATTTCTGGTGATCCCTGCCGATGCCCACAATAACTGAGGCCAGCGGATTTGATATGTTGCTTGCATCAAGCCGTCCACCCATTCCAACCTCCAGGACATTTATATCGCAGCCCAGGGATTCGAATATTTTGAAGGCTATAAGTGCGGTGACTTCAAAGAAAGAAAGGGCATCGTAAATATCGGCCGGAAGTTCCCTTTTTATTTTTTCCCAAAAATCAAAGATGATCTGATCCGTTATCTGGGTGTGGGAACATTGGATTCTCTCACAAAATTCGACAAGATGCGGGGAAGTGAAAAGTCCGGCCCTCAAGCCTGAGGCGGCAAGAAAATTCCAAAGCAGGCCGCTCGTTGTTCCTTTGCCATTCGTTCCGCCTACCAGGATTGCAGGGATATCATAACCAGGTTTGTCCA
>JADFZC010000173.1 GCA_015232735.1 Oligoflexales bacterium
ATTTCTGAACTTGCTAATGACCATGGTGCTACGATCATAATTTTGGCGCATAATGAGGAGAGTATTGAGAGAATTGAGACTCTACTTGTAAATAGGCATTTGTCTGTCAATCGAAGGGATTCAATTTTTTCTGATCTCATTTTAGGACGCTTAAAGGGAGGTGAGATATATGTATCAAAGGGATATTTGTCAGAAGCTGTTTGGTCAGAAGAAAATCTTTTTCTAATTATTCCTGAAGATATTTTATTTGGAAATAAGAGAGAAGTACCCATAAGATCATCATCGACGAGATTGAAGAATTATTTAAAGACATTTAAGGATTTGAGGAAAGGTGATCTTGTAGTTCATGTCAAGCATGGAGTATGTCGTTATCAAGGTATTACAGTGTTGAATTATGATGGATATGTAAATGATTTTATATATCTGCAATTTGCAGGATCCGATAGGCTATATCTACCGACTGACAGTTTGAACATGCTGCAAAGGTACAATATCGGTGGCAATGGAAATGAGGAATATCCACTTGACAATTTAAAAGGAAATGGATGGATAAAGAGGAAGGAGAGAGTTAAGAAAGCAGTAGACGATATTGCAGCAAAATTGGTTGAAATACAGGCTAAAAGAGCTGTTGTTCATAGATCTTCATATAGTGCTCAAAGTGATATATATTATCAAGTTGAGTCGGATTTTCCTTTTGAGGAAACTGAAGATCAATTGAAAGTGATAGATGAAGTTAATTTTGATTTATCAAAATCAATCCCTATGGATAGACTGGTTTGCGGAGATGTCGGGTTTGGAAAAACAGAAGTTGCAATTAGAGCAGCAACACGAGTTATTTTGGATGGCTATCAAGTGATGGTTCTAACACCTACGACAGTATTATGTTTTCAGCATTACCTGACCTTTAGCCAGAGATTAAGAAAGTACGGCATTAATGTATCGCAGATAAATCGGTTTATTAAGGCTGATGAATTAAATAATACAAAAGCATCATTTAGTCAGGGAAAAATTGATTTGATTGTTGGTACTCATAGGCTTTTATCAAAGGATATCAATCCCAAAAAGTTGGGATTGATTGTTATTGATGAAGAACAGAGATTTGGAGTAAAGCACAAGGAATTAATAAAGGAATTGTCTCAGGGTTGTGATGTTTTGACACTGAGCGCTACCCCAATTCCAAGGACACTTCATATGGCGATGTTGGGACTTAGAGACATATCACTTATTTCGACTCCTCCAAATGAAAGGTTGGCGATAAAGACATATATTTCAGAATTTGATGACAGACTAATAAAAGGTGCTATTGAGGCGGAATTGAGGCGAGGAGGACAGGTTTTCTTTATACACAATACGGTAGAAGATATTGTTAGAATGTGTAGTTACTTAAAAGATCTTGTTCCAAATTCAAGAGTGGAGGTTGCTCATGGACAGATGCAGTCATCCAAACTTGAGAATGTGATAATTGACTTTATACAACAAAAATTTCCAATTCTTCTATGCACTACCATCATCGAGTCAGGAATTGATATGCCAAATGTCAATACTTTGATTGTAAACAATGCGGAAAGATTTGGCTTATCTCAATTATATCAAATGAGAGGAAGAGTTGGACGTTCTGGCAGGCAGTCGTTTGCCTATTTTTTGACTGGAAAAAAGACGAGAATATCAGATGATGCAAAAAGGCGTTTAGAAATATTGGTTTCTCATCAGGAACTAGGTGCAGGTTTTCAAATAGCCAGTTATGATTTGGAAATGAGAGGTGCTGGAACCTTGCTTGGGCCGGAACAGTCGGGGCATATCGCTGATGTCGGTTTCGAGATGTATACTGAACTATTGGATACTGCAATTAATGAAATTAGAGGGAGAGATAGGAAAGTATTATCTGATATTGAGATTAAAATTCCTGTTTCAGCGTATATTCCCAAAGAATATATATTATCTGAAAATCAGAGACTGCATTATTATAAAAGGCTGTTTTCTGTGAACGAAGAGCAGGAAGTAGGAATAATAAGAGATGAAGTAGAAGATAGATTCGGAAAAATGCCGGTTCCATGTGTTAGAATATTTAAAGTTGCCAGTGTCAAACAGTTACTGCGTATCAGTAATATTGCTTCGTGTGTATTTATTAAAAATAATTGCTTTGAAATAAAGTTTTACCAATTGTCAGAATCAGAGATATTTATACTAATAGAATTAGTTTCAAAGAATCCAGAGTGTTACAAAATAACACCTGATTATAAATTGATAGTTAGTTTAGGCGAAAAAAAATCCGCAGACCTTTCAGATCAGGATTTTTTGCTTAATAAACTGTCGACATTAATCGAACCACTGGCATTCGCATTTAAGGAGGGTAAGAATTATGGCTAAAAAGATACAGTTTGCTATCGGTTTGGTAGTCATATTTCTTGTTGGTGCGTATTCGTGGAGAATTTTCAACACCGATCTAGTGAGAGACGTAAATGAAGGTGAAAAGAAAATAAGCAAATCATTTTCATCACAGTCTATTTTGGTAAATGTAGGGGATATTCCTGTTACAAACGATGAAATAGAATGGGAGTATAAAATACAAACAATGGGCGTCCTTGAGGAGGATGATTTGACACCAATTCCAGATCCAGGGGATAAATTTCAAACTTACCTTGTTCCTTTAAAAGAACGTCTGGTGGGAAGCATTGTTGAAAGAAAATTGCTGTATTCATTAATTAAGCAGGATAAGGAATTTGATTTGACGATTTCTTCTCGTTATGTCGGGTGCCTTCAGGAGTGGCATGAGGTGGTCAAATCGGGAAGGTTTATGGACAACGAAATGGAAAAATTGAAAGATAGAATGTGTGAAAGAAGCATAATATTTCAATACTTAGAAGAAAAAATTTTCTCAAAAACTATCGTAAGTGAAGATGAAATAATAGACTATTTTAATTCAAATCGGGATAAATTTAGATATCCTGAAAGAGTAGTTATTAGGCAGATAGTTCTTCCATCAGAATCACAGGCGAGAAGCGTGTTAGGGCAGGTTGACCGTGATAATTTTGCAGAATATGCCAAAAAGTACTCGATAGCACCGGAGGCAGAAGAAGGTGGGCTACTCCGGCCTTTTAGTAAGGATGAGATGCTTGGAATTTTTACCATTGCATTTTCCATGAGAAAAGGGGAAATTCGTGGTGTAATTAAGTCAGCTTATGGTTTTCATGTCATAAAACTTGAAGATAAATTGCCAAAACAGGAATATGGCCTATCTGAGGCAAGGCCAAATATAGTTCAGATTCTGAAAAAGAAAAAACAGGAAGAGGATTATCAAAAATGGCTAGAATTGGCATTGAATACAATAAAGATATCAACCCCAAAACCTCCGTGGTAATTAGGGGTTTTCTATTTTTATTCTTTTTTTGGGGAGTTTTGGTTGAGCCGTACGCCCTTTCAGAAGTCGATGAAGGGGAGATCTTATTGGATCGATTGGTCGCAGAAATAAATGGTGAGCCGTTAACGTATATCGAGGTGATGGAAAAAATAAAAAATGGTCCATTGGTAGAAGTGGACTCTTATCCTGCGACAGAAACGGATACACCTTTTCTGATAGCTTTGAACGATCTGATAAACATGAAACTTATCATGCAGAAGGCACACGAATTGGATATTGATGCGAAAGATGAGAATGTTGAGATCGAAATTGAAAGGTTTTTATCCAATAGAAAGCTGAATAAGCAGGAATTATTGGGCATGTTGCAAAACCAAGGTAAAACTTATGAAGAATATAAGGAAAATTTTAAAAATCAGATGATATTGAACCAGTTCCAAGGCCGTGTGATACTGCCTGCAGTCAAGATTTCTGACAAGGATATTGAGATCTACTATCTAAAGAAAACGGAGAATACTGTCTCGAATGTTAAACTCATCTTACGTGAAATATATGTAAAAATCCCTTCAAATGCAATGGAGTCAATAAAAGCAGGGAAGAAGGAATTGATAGAGAAAGTATATAATGATCTAAAAAATGGATTAAGCTTTAAAGAGGCCGTGAAGATTTATTCAGAAAGTGAAAGGGTAAAAAATGAAGGAATAATGCCTCCAATATATTTAAAAGATTTGTCAAAAGTATTTCAGGGAGCGATTGAACGACTTGAGGAAGGTGAATTTACTACTCCTATACAGGTATCTGGCGGATTTTATATCTTTTATCTTGAAAAAAAATCATTCGCAGGAAGTGAAGAATTTGAACGCCAGAAAAAAGAATTGGAGTTTTCTCTTAGAAGGGAAGAGGTCACAAAACAGACTGTTCAGTGGCTCAAAGATCAGCGCAGAAGATCAAAAATTAAAATATTGATGTCTTCAGAAAAATAAATTTTTATTTTTCTTTGAGAAAAAGTATAGATACGTATTCGTTTGTTTCGGTTCTAATCCAAATTCCTTCTCTGCTTAGCCCATTTATTATCGTACCTTTTTTGGCCATTCTTATAATTTCTGATTTCATTGATGGGCCTTTTCTGACATTTAATAATGGCACATTGACAAAATATGCAATTTTTTTGTCTCTATCCGGTGAATCAGAAACATCTACTGGTTTGCTTTGGATATCGGGATTCCTTTCTATTTCTTTGACAGACTTTGTTTTCCCTTCCTCCTGCTTTTCGATCTCTCTTTGTTCGATAGAAGTTACACTATCATCTTTTTGGATCGAATCAGTCTTATTATCTGAGTTGGCTGTGGCATCCTCTCCTGATTTAGGAGGATTGGTTTCCATGGCTTGTAACGATTCCTTTTCAGCTGTATCCAATTCAGAATAGCACATAACGTATTCATCCCATCCAAGGTGTTCTTGGGTGGTATTGACATTTTGGGGGTTGTTGGTCAGGGCCTCATCTTGATTCCCTGTCTCAGAAGTATTTGACTCAGTCTTTGTTACATGAGGCTCATCATTTTTGCTTATCTCCAAAGTCTCGCTAGCTGGCGAGTCGCTTCCGACCTTATCTCCTGAGGTAGTGCAGGCTCCGATTGAGATCGAAAGCACGAGGAAAGTAGTTCCGAAAATTGCATGTGACGTTTTCATGATGTTTCCTATGGAAAATAAAAATTCGATTTGTGAAGCAACTACGCGAAAGATTTATGGTATTTATTACTTCGAGTAGATGTGGGACTGCAACGAATATGTTAAGTCTGATAGGAGGAATATGCTGTCGTAACAGTATGTACGACGAACAAATCCGTACCAGGGTATTCTCTGCAATTGTCATTCCATTATTTTTTCTCTGGTGTGAAAGTATCTGCGACATATGCATTTAGTGAGCTATCTGATTGCTTCTGACCCATTGGAAATATAGTGAAATATCGTGAGAGATTCTTTGCTCTCATAGACTTGGGTATACCTCCAATGAATTTTTGTAAATATTTAAATTGAAGCTCTTTTGATTCCACAAAGTAAGTTGCCATTTCATCAAGTGGGCAATTTATTGTGTCTTAAGGGAGTCTAAAAGTTGCAATAATATCTGTTATATCAATAAAATATGCTGATCTATCTATAAAATTGGCTATAGGGAGTCTCGGGCTTGTCAATTCAATATGCCCAAATGTTTTCTATAAATTTTCTTGACACTTGTTCAGGTTTTGTACTACAAAAGCGTCTCCCATGGTAAGCCTGCATTATTAGCAAGCCAATGCCGAGTATTTTTCTTTACTCCGCCTAAATGCTTTTTCCCATAAATGCATGGTTTATCAGAACTAATAATTTATGGGGTAGGGTCAAATGAGCAGTCAAAATATTCGAATCAGACTAAAAGGGTATGATCATAGGTTACTTGATCAATCAGCTGTTGAAATAGTAGAGAGGGCGAAGCGTACTGGAGCTAGAATTTCTGGTCCAATACCATTACCCACTTCAATTAATAAATACACTGTGTTGAG
>JADFZC010000008.1:0-3111 GCA_015232735.1 Oligoflexales bacterium
AAAGTTCATTTTCTGAGCGATTTCCCAAATCTTGTTTTTCTGCAAATAATCCAGGCTTTCAAAAAAGTCCATCTTGTGAAAAATAACCCTGCTTGGATCAAGTTTCGAGTCGGTATTAATATTCATGGCTATTACATTCGGTTTTGAAAACTCCTCTTGTGTTTCATTTTCGGCAGCTTCAGGAACAGGGAGAACTTTGGGCTCTATCAGTGTATTTTCTTCATTTGACTCCTCGATATTTTCAAGATTATTTGCATCAACTTTATCTGTGTCACCGGCTCTGTCGGGTACTGTGTCGTCTTCACTGGCATCATCTTCAGAAGGTTTGGATATATTAACTTTTCTAATTGAGGAATAATTTTCCCATTGGTTTCTTGGTGAAGTGTTGGTATGTTCCCCCTTTTGCTTTTCCTTGGGTGCTGTGGCATTTTCAGAATCATCAGTGACTCTGAATGGATTCGTATCGGCTCCACCTGCTTCAAGTGATTTTTCGAACGTTTTATCACCCTCGCTGGCTGCTTTGCATCTTGCATTGAGGGATTCCTTTTTCATCCCAGCCCGGTCATAGCAATATGCGGCTCTTTGATAGTTTTCACTTTTTTCAAATGATATGCCCGCATTTTCAAAATCCTTGAGTCTTTCAAAAATCATGCCTGCATATTCATAGTTGGAAATACTTTCGAATAATTTAGCGAGTCTTTCGGATTCCACGGTAGTGAATGTATCGATTGCCAGTAATTTTGATCCTATGTTTTCGGAACATCTTAAAAACAAGTCCGAGGCATCATGAATTCTATCCTCTTTAATAAGTTCAATTATGATATCGAGGAGTCTGTTGTTATTTGCGAGAACGTCGGCAAGACGGCTGTTAATGTTTCCGCTTTTGAGATGGCTCGAAAAAAATCTAAGTTCATTTTCGCTGAATTCCAATAATTTGATATCGGTTGAATTGTCGAGAAGCGAGTGATAAAGCTCAATGGCTTTCGGCTCGTTGCCCATATCCCTGTAAAGTCTTGCGGCATGAAGAAGATCCCCCGCTTCCTCATAGCAGTCGGCGGCTTCGGTAAATTTTTTTGCCTTGATGAAATTGGCTGCGGCACGAGTCAGGTTGCCGTATTCTTTCGAGCATTTGGCAACTTCAAGCGGCATTTTCGCAAGTTCGTAGCAATCAGCTGCATTTTCCCACATCCTATGCTGTGTGTATATGACGGCGGCTCTGTTGGGTCTGTGAATCCTGAGCAGAACGGCTGCGGCTTCTTTTATCATATTTTCACGTTCGTAAAGAGAAATGGCCTCTCTGAATAATCCGACAGATTCCAGAAGTTGTCCTGCGGCCTTTGGCTTTCCTTCGGAGAGGAGTTTTTGAATCTGACTATATACCCTTTTTTGATGTCCCTTGAGGGGAGTTTTGTCGGATTTTCGCTTGTTCTTGGTGGATTTGAATGAAATGAGGCTGATAAAGATAATTATACCAATGCCGAGGCATACAAATATTGCTCTGATCATGTCTGCTCTGTGCAAGGTATTTTCCCCCATGGTATTATTCTACAATTTAATATTTCGGCAGAAATAATTTGTAATTGAGGGATAATCTGATATTAAGGAAATTGCAGAAAAGATTATGGAAGCTGAAGAAGCTGGAAATGGCTTGATTAAATGTCAAATAATTTTGGAAACCATATTTTGGTTTGAATATTTGATAATTTGAATGATTATAATCTATAGCTTATGCCGACTTGAGTGTATGTTTCGAGGATATCTTCCTTGGTTTCGACGCCATCCTTAAGCTGCCTTTTTTCTCCGGGAGTGAAGGTCTGGGTTATCTTCAGTCTGAAATTGTCATCAAGGAAGATTGACAAACCGCATCCATAATTTGGAACCTTGTAAAATTTCGTATGGGCTTTATAGATTGTGCTGGGATATTCTACGGTCGTGTAGTAGTCCTTCCATACCAGACCTCCAAAAATAAATGGAGAAATCATTCCATTATAAAGGATAAGAGTCAGGTCTACCGAGCTTGATATTGTCTGTGTGTTGTCTTTGAAACGATAATAAAATTCAGTGCCGGTTGCTGAGTCTGTTCCGGTTCTATAACCTTCTTTATATGAAAATCCCCTCAAATGAGTATAACCGATCCGGATATGGTCAAAAATTCCAAATGATATGCTTCCGCTTATGTACTGATCCTTTCTACTCTCCAGTTCTGGATATGTTCTGGAGTCGCTGGCTGAAATATCGAGAAAAATTGCAGCTGGAAGCGAACCTGGAACGGAAGTCATGAATACAAGGAATAATATGGTGACAAAAACCGCTGAAAAAGATAATTTGAGTCTCATGACGGCACCTTGGAAATATATCAAAAAACTAATAATTGGTTAAGGATTTAACCTGGTTTCTATATGATCCCTGGTTCTCTAAAAGTGACATAAAGGATATTTGAGTTCATCAGCAATGGCATTGACTTTTATTATATATATTATAACACAGTTTATTGAACACCCGTCAAAGAGGAGAATATAAATTGAATTTACCTTATAGAAAATGCGTTGTTGCCGTAATTCAGGATGAAAGGGGGCTTTTGCTTGTCGGAGAAAGAAAAGGGCAGAGAGGTGCCTGGCAGTTTCCTCAGGGCGGTGTTGATGATAATGAAGATTATTATATGGCGCTTTTAAGAGAACTTAAGGAGGAAATTGGAAACAACAAAGTGGAACTTGTAAAAGATGGCAATATGGAGATATCTTATGATTTCCCGGGGGATTTGAATGCACAGATAGCCAGAAGGTATAGGGGACAGTCGCAGAGGTGGTTTTTAGTCCGCTTTATCCAGGGTGAAATGCCGGATTTATCGGAGTCGGACGGTGAGTTTCAGGATTTAAAGTGGGTTTCGGTGCGTGACGTCCTTGAAAATATTATATCCTGGAAATTGGATGCTTACAAAAAGGGTCTGGTTTCGTTGGGGATATTGTGATGAGATTTTCTTAAGGATTTGGAAGATGTCTGAAAGCCCAGGGATCAAGGTGCGAGGAGAAGGAAAACCGGAGTTTATACGCCTGTTTTGAGTTTGATCCGAGGTAGATCAGATCCTATACTCGCTTCGCTCGTCAGGATATG
>JADFZC010000008.1:3211-22392 GCA_015232735.1 Oligoflexales bacterium
TTTGTTTTGAGTTTGATCCGAGGCAGATCCTATACTCGCTTCGCTCGTCAGGATATGTTTGTTTTGAGTTTGATCCGAGGCAGATCCTATACTCGCTTCGCTCGTCAGGATACGTCGCTGGCGCCTTTGGCGCCAGCGACTAACTAACTTTCTTCAGTTCCTGTGACAATTTTTCCACCTCATGCTTCAAGTTGTCATCCTTGATATTTTTGACACTGGCGCCTGCTTTCATCAGTTTTTTCAATTTTTGTTTGTCAGGAAGCAATTTATACATATTTTTATAAATTTCTCGTACTCTTAGGCCTGTTTCGATGAAGTCATGGAGTTGATCTACGGAGAAAGGCTTTCTCAGGTAGCCGTCAGCTTTGACTTTCACCAGTTCGTTTTGTTCGTCTGTCAGCATCGCGCCGCTGATTAGAAAGACGGGTATTGTGATATCGACTTTTTTTACTTTTGTTATCAGTTGCAGGCCATCAACCCTGGGCATTCTGATATCGCTGATGACAAGGTCAAATTTTTTCTCCTTCAGGACGGCCATCCCATCCATCGCGCTATGGACGACAACAACTTTGGAAAAAAACTTATTAAGGTGTATCTTGAAAAATTTTAAAAGAGTCTGGTCATCGTCTATAACCAATATGTTGCTTTCCCTGTCATAATTTATGTTGTGATTGTTATGACCATTTTGGCCTGCGTGGTTACTGTTAATATTATTGTCCATGAGAGCCTCTTTAGTTTTAGATCATTTACATTATCAGTATCACATATTTTTCAAGATAAGGCGATTTCATTAGCTGCTTTGTAAATAAAAATTTAGAACTTTCATTTGTCGGTGCAGGAAATCAGCATGTTACAGCACAGATCCTGTGCGAACCGATGCTTGCCTGCTGCCATATCCTGAACTATTAAAAAGAAGGATCTGTCACAAAATTTCAAGATGTTGAAAACAGATCCCATATTCACCTCATTTATCAAGTTTAAGGAAACCTCGTCCTTCAGTGCCGGGTCTTAAAAGGGCATTACAGGTTTTCCTGCATCAGGCGGTTCTCCCTGATGCCTTCGATATGAATTTTTGCAAGTTGTTTTATTTCGTCATTATTTTCGCTGGTTTGTATTACTTCATGGAATAACCTCAATGCAGGTCCTGGTTTGCCTAGGGAATCCGCCATGAGAATAGCCAGATTGAATCTGGCAAAAGCGCTTTCAGGATTGAGTTCAATGGCTTTTGAGAATGAAAGTTCAGCAGATTCAAAGCGTCCTGTCTTTTTTTGGACAATTCCAAGAAGGATGTAGGCCTCCACGCTGTCGGGCGATAGTTCTATGACTTTCTTCAGATCGCTTTCAGCGGCATCATATCCCTCGTGGATTATCGACAAATTGGCTCTGTTTATTAACGCCGGAGTGAAATTTGGATCCATATCAAGGGTCTGGTTAATCTGCCTCCGTGTAGTAATATAATCTCCCTTTTTATAGCTTATTATGGCCAAAATATTCGTGAGTCTTGGATCAGGTTTGCCTCTGTCCATACCTCTTCTTGCAATGAACTCTGCTGAGTCAAGTTTATCGCTTGCCAAATATGAGGAGGCCAGTGTCGCATATCCTGGTGTGAACTCTTTGTCCGCAGCAATAAGATCACTTAAGATCTTGTGAGCTTCTTTTCGTTCACCCCTTGCCAGCAGCGCGAGCGACAAGGTATATCTATACTTGAATTTGACGGTTTTCGGTACGTTTTCAAGTGCGTTCATACTTTTTTTGGTTTGCGTAAGATAATCAAATGCCCTTTCAATTTGCCTTTTTCTGAGGTACAGGCTTGCCATATCCAACAGCGCATCCAGATTTTCTGGTTGTTGGCGAAGGAGCTCTATATATGAGGCCTCCGCTGCCGCTATTTGTGATAGTGCCATCTGGTTTTTGGCTCTTTTAAGCAATATTTCCGGACTGTCGGCTTTTTTCCATTCCTCGATTTTTCTTGCTATGAGCCGCCTTTCATCCATATTTGGTTCCGGCTTGAAATAGCTCTGCCACTTAAACATTTCGGCCGCTGTGGGAGGCATGGCCAGAACGGGAGGCGTCTCTTTTTTTGCGTCAGCCTTCTTTTCCTCTGATTTCTCCTTTGTTACTGCCCCTTCAAGCGGTATGTCCAGCTCTCCGCTTTTTGTTTCACTTGAACTTGAACATCCATAAAAGAAAAGAGGTATGAAGATAATATGATAAAGGCGGATAATGAATGTGTTGTTTTTTGAGAATTTATTCATCATTCAACGCTCCAGGTGTTTGGCATGTTAAGTCCGCTTGATAACGGAAGTTGATCCTCTTTTTTGTCTTTTTGGCTGATTTCCAGATATCCTGAAAGTTTGATACTGGACTTTTTGACCCAAAGGTTGTTTTTGTAAACTGAAGGTTCTTTTACTTTTAATGTAATATTTTTGCTGTAAGAAACCTCTGCCAGTTTTCTAAGCTGGTTTACTTTGGCTGTCCATTTGTCTCTGACAGTCTCGGAATGGTTTTTTCCGACTTTTACATTTAATGAAGCGATCTCGTCAGCCAGAAATTCGGATGCTTCGCCGATTCTGTAGTTGCTTCTTGTAGACCATATGGGGTGGTCGGCTTTGGATGACTTGTCATAATTTAAAACAAGCTCCTCGAAATATTTTATTTTTTGGAGCGCATTGTTTTCTATGGAACCCCCTCTTTCAAGGATATTATAATCGGTAAATTTCCTGAATGATTCCTCTCCGAGATAGAAATTGGATTCTCCGGCTATTTCAGAATAGTCTGAGTTGTTCAAACCGCCTCTGGTCTTGGAAGATTTTTCAGAGACATCCCTGTATATGCCGAGAGCTCCGAATTCATCACCTGATTTGAACATTGAACTGGCAATTAGGAGCTTAACCCTAAGGGTCTGTGCCTTTGTCTTTGTGATCCCGGAGAGTTTCTTTGCCACAGTCAGCTGTTTTTCCGGTTGTGAAGCTTCCTGATAATATTTATAGGCACGTTCATAGCAATTGAATTTTTCGCTGTCTTTTGGCTCATGATCACCAAGGGTGTCAGCCGCTTCGGCAGCGATTACATATTCTCCTTCATTGACAGCGAGTTTTTCCGAGCGAACAAGCGATTTGTTGGCTTTTGAATGTTTAGGATATTTTTCCCCGAGTTCAAGATAGGTTCTGGCGGCTTCCGGAAGCCTGAGCTGATATTCTTCTGCTTTTGCCTTAAGATAAAGCATATCGGCCGGATCTTTATTCGAAGGTGATTCGAGATAATCGACCGCAGCTTTGTAGGCGCTGTTCCAATCACCGCCGATGGCAACCAGATAGGCGCCGTTTTTATAAATCTTGTCTCTCTCGGGGATATCCGGGAATTCCCTTGCCACAGACAGCAGAAGATCTCCGGCTTCGATCACCTTGCCGGTATTGTTTAACTTGTCGGATTCATCGAATGTGGCTCTTGATAGCATGCCCTTTAGTTCATTGGCGAGACTTGGGCCAAGATCCTTCCAGTTTTCAAGCCTTAGATATTTTCTTGTAAGTCCTACTATTTCCGATGTTTCATTTCGTGCTATTTTTGCGAACAGGATGCCTCTTATGGCAATGGATCTTTGTGGGATCGTCGGATTGGAAACCAGCGCTCTCTGCCAGAATTTAAGAGCGGAGGCATAATCCTCATGATCTCTGTTGGCTTCTGCACCGACAAGAAGAAGATCGACGGCGTGGTCGCCTTTGTCGGTAAAATCAAGTTGTTTTGGAGGAAAACGGTCCACATATTCGTTGATGCTTTTTTCCATATCCCTCAGGTTTTGCACGACAAGCGGATTTTTCTTTGGATCCTGCCCCTTATTAAGCACATTAAGGTAACTTGTCCTCCAGACTTTTTCTTTCGCCATGACGATTTGGTAAGCGGATACTTTGAGAACTGAGGTTTCAACCTTGAAATTTTCTTTTAGTGAGGAATATTGGGTAATGGCTTCTCCATATTGACCGGCGAAATAATCTGAATTGGCTTTTTTCAACCTTAGTTTATTGCTTGATTCACTGTTTGGCTCAAATTCAACAAGCATATCATAATAGGATGATGCTGTTTTGAAGCTTGACCTGTTTCCGGATGCAATCCCGTATTGATAGTAGTATTCGGCTATTTCATAAGCGGCTTCTCTGGCTTTCTGCTCCATAAGCCTAATTTCTTTGAAGTCATCGGAGTGTCTGGATCTCCAGAGACTTTGCTTTGGAAGAAGAAGCGAAAGTTTTTCAAGGGACTTGATCCTTGCTTCTTTTTGATTGGTAATCTGATAGCATGAAGACAGGATTGTAAGAAGATCAGGAAGTTCCTTTGAAAGAGGGTATTTTCCGCTTATGAGCTCTCCGAGTTCAATGACATCATTATAAAGTTTGCTGGTTAAATAATTTTTGACTGCTCTAAGGCCGATGGCTGGGGCATATTTCATAAGATCTTTTCGCGCCAAAACTTTTCTCGTATACTCCATGTCGTTATTTTCATAAAGGGAGTCACCAACCAGTTCTATGGCATCCTGCTGAATTTTAATTCTATGGGACTCAAGTTTTCCACTGCGTCCCGGCAGAAGCAGCTGAATTCCGGCATCGACGGAATCTGTAAGATTTGCCGCCCTGTAGGCAGACCAGGCAAGTCTGTAGTCAACCCGCAGTTTTTCATAATCCTCATTGTCTATTTTTATTGAGTTGATCAACTCTCTGGCGCTTCTGTAATACGAATAGGCGCTGCTGGAATCTTCTTTTTTAAAATAGTGATCACCTATCGCAACCTTTGCGTATACTCCATAGATAGTGCTTTTTGCTGTGTCCGCAAGTTTCTTCCAGACTGCTAAAGCCGATTTGTCCTGGCCAAGGCCATCCAGTATAATCGCCCTTAGATAAAGGGTTTCCTCTCTGTGCCTGAAATTGGGATATTTTCTTTCAAGTTCGTTTAAAATTGACAGCGATTCATTTCTGTATCTGTTGCCGCGCTCCGCAAGCTCCAGATTGTCGTATTCGTTTCCAATCATATTCAGAATCTGAGCAAGGTTGAGCATGACATAAGGGGCATTGTCCGCGTCGGGATGTGCCTCAAGATGGTCATAGTACTTTTTTGAGGAGGTTCCAAGTATGTCGATCTTTTTTTCGGTGATTTCCTTTTTTCTTTTTTCATTATTCTGTTTTAAGCTGTTCCATGATTCGCTGTATTTATTTGCCCCTTCTTCAAGAACCTTTTTTTCATAGGCGTCGAAGCTTTCCCAAAAATGCTTGTAGGCTCTTACGACTTCAGGCGGTGGAACTTCCGGCATGAGATAACCTTCCCCAGCGGACGATGGAGAAGGCATGCCCAGGAGCAGAAGGCTGAGAATTACAATTGCGATGTTGGCCATTTTAGTAGGGCTCCTTGTTTAAGGTCTATCAGGTTCTGTTCCAGAATGGTCTCTTCAACGGATCGTTTTTTTAGTTCTTTTTCAGTCTTATTTGTCTCATTCTCATATTCTATCCATATGATATCAGCTAACCACTTTTTGTGCATGGATCTTCTTTTGTCAATTTGCTCTTTGTATGATACGAGGAGCGGGTTCAGCTCTTTGCCAAGAAATGTTTCAAGTCTTGAGTTGATGCCGTTTGAGCTTGCGATAAGACCGTCATGCTTTATTATATATGCATCAAGTTTCTTTAGATCCAGTGTGACTTTGGAATCAACCTCCCTGTCGAGTGTTACAGCTTGATCATAGAGCGATTTTGTGACGTATTTCCATTTTGTCCATGCATTGTCAATATCCTCGGCAAGATATTTGGACACTACGCCGGTATATTGATCTTTGTATTTATCCAAGATTAAGTACTCATCGTATAATGCGCTGGCATATGTTTTGATCTCGTCCTGGAGAATGCGGTATGATCCAATGGCTACGAGATTTTTTACCTGCCTTGATCTTATTATTTCAATTGCCCTGTTCAATCCCTTTTCAATTTTTTCCGATCTTTTTTTGAGATCCGCTATTTTTGCTATTTGTATGCCTCTATCTCCGCTTTTGGATGATTCTGCAAGGTATGTGGCGGTTCCGAGCTCCGCCTGAACCTTTTTAAGCTTGTAATGTTTTTCTCCCATAAGGATGTTCATCTCAGCAAGAGCGGTCCAGGTTTTCCAGTCGCCACGCTCTCGTTTTGCCCTGATGGCGCCGCTGAGACTTCTGATTCGCCTGTTTTCCGAGAAAGAAAGCTCTTCCTTGTCCGATTCGCTGATTTTATCCTTGAAAAGTTCTTTTTCAGCAGATATCAGCCTGTGCCCAACATCAAGAACATTAAGTGCCAGTTCGCGAAGCTGCGACGACCTGTTCTCCCATCCAGGGCCGAGTTCTGCGGTATTACCCCGTCCTATAGTATATATCGTATTTCTTATCTGGCTTCTGATGTCAAAAAGCCTTGACCTTGCGTCAAAGAGGGACTTGAATTCATTTTCGGCCTTGGCCACAAGAGGATCCGACGCGATCTGTGTGTTAAGGACTTTTTTGATATTGACTATGTCGTCGTATGACAAACTGGATCTGCCTGCATAGTTTTCCTCAAGCCAATGGGCAGTTTTTTCAAGTTCACTGTCGGCTTCCTTGATATATCTGGTCGCTTCATCCAGCTTTCCGTCGCGAAGCGTGAGATATCCTATTATTGTTCGTATCTGGTATGTATCGGGGGAGTCTGGAAATTTATTCAAATATTCCTTGGCTGATTCCTTGGCCTGGCCTGTTTTCCCCATATCAAGATATACATATATTCTTTCATAAAGGGAGTCCCTGTATTGGATTGAATCTTCTTTGAACTCTTCATAGTATTTGAGTGCCGTGTTTGGTTTTTTTGCCTGGACATTAAGTCTGGCAAGAGTTATGGCTGAAAGTTCCATGAAATCTTTTGCTGATTCATCTTTAATGTCGTATGATTTGAGCAGGAATTCTTCCGCTAGTTTGTAGTTTTTTTTGTCTATTGCAATGAATCCCTTATAGAAATAGGATTTTGATTTAAGCCTTGGAGGGACATTATTCTCAACGATGGTGGAAAGCCATCTGTCGGCTATCGGATATTCTCCGATATTCATCGAGGATTTGGCTATGTAAAAAAGAATTTCATGTTTAAGATGAGGCGCAAATTCAATGTTTGTCAGACCGGACAGCAGATTGGAAAGCTTAATTGTCTCATCCTTTGTGCGTCCCTCTGAGAGAATTAAAAGATGCTTTAGGACATCTATAATCTCCGTCCTGTTGAGATCAGGATCGGTTATATATGCGGATATATATCTCATGTAGGCACGGAAAGCGTACTTGTTTTGCCCAAGTTCCTGGTATGATTTGCCCAGCATGTATTGTGCATCGAAGTATTTTGAATGCTCCGGGACTTGCGACATATCCAGATATTGGCTGAGATAGTATATCGTCGCCTCAGATTCCCTGGACGAATACTCTCTCTTTGCATTTTCAAAAATGTGATCGGCATTTTCCTTTTGAACTGTTAATCCGCGGGTCTTATAAAGTTCAAGAGATGAATCGATGGAATTCTTAAGATTTTTTAATTTTGAAAAGGCGGACTGTATTTCCTGTTCCGGTGTGGTTATTTGATTGTCTGAAGTTATGGAGGAGAGTCCGTGGCCTGGAAAAAGCAGGATCCATAGCATCAATATTTGACTGAATAAAAATAGTTTCATCTGCTTATATTTCCTAATATTATTAATATCAATTTGCAGAAATTGATTCCAATTTCGCTATAACGTTTGATCCATTTTTTTCAGGCTTGCTAAGGAGAATAGTGATAGCCCTCTTCTCTTTTGCTATGGGGACGTTAAATTCAAACCTGTTTCTCACCATGGCGTAAATATTTTCTGTCACTGGCAATCCCTCAAGTTTTCTTCTGACAAGCCTAGCCTCGAAATCGATAACATGTTTCCCAGGTTGAAGCGGCCCGGAGAATAGCGGAACTTCGTTTCGTGGCGTCCATAAATCGGTGGATTCTCCAGCATCGTATACGAGGTAGCCGTCAAGTTTTGCATTTATTGTCCTGAAAGACATTTCAAATGAAATTGGAAGTTTTGTTTTGATTTCAACAACGTTATCGATTTTGGCATTCACAAAGACATCCTGTTTCAATTTCTGAACTTCGGACGAGAGCTGTTCAACTTCAGATTCAAGTTCATGGATAGCCTTGTCAAGTTCATTCATTTGAGGTGACATCCCGCTTTTGGATGTAATGGTAAGACCTTCCTTGAATTCGTATTTGGTCGTTTTGTCGTCGGATTTTGATGGTAATTTTCGTACGCTATCAAGGTCAAGAACGTCCTCCTGCTGATCCTTGAGTTTCTTTTCAAGGCGTTCGAGAATCGTCTCTGAGTCATTCGATTTTTGTTTGCTTATCTTGCCTGTGGCATCGCTGGAAAAGAAGGACAGCAAAAAGGCAAGACATAACAGATTTAAGATTTTATTAATTTTCACGGTTAAAACCTCTCTATCTTATTTGGCACATTTAATCTGCTTAGGGAAAATTTTACTTCATCGGCCATCCTTTCAGGAAAGATGATCTCGTAATTACTTGGCAAAAAGTGTGTTCTTACGGAACTGAAAACCCTTGGTGAGATGCAGTGATTGTATTCACCCAGGATATCAGGGTTCAAAGGGGTTTTCCTTGTGAGGCTGCTTATAGTGATCGGTCTTAGGATTTTTAGTTTTGCGATACTTAGTGGATTTTTTTCCCTTCTGCCCGGATCGGCATAGAGTCTGTTATAGACATTTCTGGCTGCGACGAATTCAGAGTAAAAATTCTTACTGGCAAAGCCAAAGGAGTTGGATTTGTATCTGTATATGATGGTTTCAAGATCCGTGCTTCCCAGTTTTTTAACGGCTTTGGCAAGTCCTCCGGCACCATGGTTGTATGCAGTAATGGCAAGAGGCCAGCTGCCGAGCGTCTCATAATTTGATTTGAGAAGCTTGGCCGCCGCCCTTGTCGCTTTAAGGGGGGAGTTTCTTTCATCCAGATACTTGTTGACTACAAGGTAGTTACGCGCAGTCCCGGGCATAAACTGCCAGATTCCTGAAGCTCCCACCTTGGACTGCGCTTTTGAGTTGAACATGGATTCAACGAATGCGATTCTTGTGAGTTCCTTTGGAACGCCAACATCCTCGAAAATTTTTTCCATGTATGGCAGATAGTTCCTTGCCCTTTCCGATGCTCTTCTGAACTCATTTGCAAGTCCATCCTGGAATCTGAGCGAGCTTTTGCCGGAAAGCATGTGGGCCATGGCTAGATCGTTTTTTTTGTAAACGTCATAAATTCTTTGTTCCATTGGGCCGTAATTTGTGGCACTTCGGCCGTCTCTTTGAAAGCGGCTCATTGCAAGGTCATATCTTCTTAGATATTTTTGGATGATTGCGTTTTTGTGCCTGAATGAAAATTTTTTACCGTTATTGTATTTTCTTGAAAGCTCTTCAAAGTCGATAATGTCGATGATAAGCTGTGGAAAGTCCACATCATGAATAATTGTGCTCGTGCTGGGATATCTTGTAAAAACAATTTCCCAGAACCATACATGTTCAGCAATCTTGGAAGTGATTTTAAAGCCGCGGTTATTCTTTCCGGTTCCGCTGGCGGTGCCGGAAGATGCCAGAATGAATGCGGCAAGAAGAAGAAAAAATCTTGCGCTCCTTTTTATTTGGAGCATCATCATAAACATTCTCCAAGTCTGATGCAGAAAGAAAATTGTTGTTAGAAAAGGAATATATAAAAGGATCTAATCTTATTTTATCAATCCGGGGATGGCTTCTTCAAAGGTGTCAAATGATTGACTTTGGTAAAAAATCAACCCATTGATGTAAAAAAAAACCGAATTTTTAACTTTTTATATATACAAAAGGAGTATTTGGAGTTAAAAAAAGAAGCTTCCCAGAGGTTCATAGGTTGAGTTCGAGTTACTATCAGTTACTTATGAGGGTGAGGACTTCTGGGGGTAACTAGCTTAAATACAAGAAAGAAATATTTTCGGGCCGTAGCGCAGTCTGGTAGCGCACATGTCTGGGGGGCATGTGGTCGCTGGTTCAAATCCAGTCGGCCCGATTTCTTCTTTGAAATCAATATGTTAAAATGACAGGCTGATTTGACGTTTCGAACTGGGTCAGCTAGCACATCGAAAACGTATGTACCGTTATTGTTTTACAATATCAAATCCAGGCCGTAAAAATTCTCTTGCAAGCGGAAATCTCTGTTCAATAAGCCTAAGCAAATCCTGCAAACACTTAATAACCACTGAAACCTTGGAGATCTTCCCAGACATCTTCTGCCATACATCCATCGATCTCTCGATCGCTAGAATGGCAACTTTAGCGGATCCTTGTCTATCTTCATAATCTACTTCATCATCGTCAATCCCCTCAATATTATCCATTAAGGCTCTGGAGAGTTTTACATGAATAAGGGAAGAATACCTTGAAATGAGTTCAATATCATCGACAAGTATTCTTTTTGATATATTTTCGCTAGTAGCCATAGCCAGCATGGTATCAGTAGCTATAATTTCAGAAAAAGTCATTTCATTCTTTTTAAGGCAATCAATCGCAAGAAGAAGATACCTTTTACTCATTAGCAATATGAGATGCTGTACGTTACCTTCCTTTTCAGGGATTTCAAAATCAGTATCCATAGGCTCATCAGATAGAAGATCACGCAACATTTGGAAAGCAATCTCAATACTGTACAGGACAGTATTTTCGACTTCTTTATTTACCGCTTCTCTCTCACAAAGCGCAGAAAGTATAAAACAAGAACATTGATTGGTGAAACGGCATTTTTCGCACCACCTGTCACAATAATTAAAAATACCACTGATGTTTTTAGGATCTCTTAAAGTATTTACGACTTCTTTCTTTGCAACCATTTAGTCTCCTATCCTATTGATATGGCTTCAACATATAAAAAATCAATTTATGGTCCAATTCAATCACAATTACAATAGACTTCCTGAGGGATTCACGGACAAAATCGATGCTTAATAAAACTTTCTTGGGGATTGAAAGACATCTGGTGTCTATCGCACATCAACTCTTGTAGAGCAAAAGAAAGTGAGATATTTATTTCATTTTTAATGCGAATTGATCCTTTCAATTTGCCTGTGAAAGGAAAATATGATGATAGTACCATCTCGACATCTTGGGAATACTCGCTCTAGAAAAGCTATCTGCGCCTATGACACCAGGGACCCTGAATATATCCAAGCACAAATCAAAGAATTTGATAAAGCAGATCATTTTGATGCTTTTGCTCTTTTTCAATTTTTGGCGTTAAGAGCAATGCGACAATACGGAGAGCATTCTGATGAAGCAGAGCAAATGGAATTCATGAGCGATTATCATAGAGATCAGATGAGCGATGAATTTTTGTCTAAAGAAAAAAAATTACTTGCTCTCGTTACCTCCATTGATATCTGTAACTATGGCGAGAGCTGTATCAAGCATATTCTCCGCAAATAGGTCGGCATTTTCTTTTATAAACGGATTGAGAACCAAATTTGGGTTTTTGTCACCATTGCCCAAAAAATAGCTTCTTTTACTCGGAATATAACGGTTTACATATCGCCCTGGATGAGTTTGTGTGATGATATGATACTCTGGATTTTTTTCACAAAAATCTAGCAACATGCAAACGTGATTATGACGAAAGTTACCTGTAACATTGTCCAAATAAAAGCCTAGCCACTCCAATTCTCTGTAGTAGGAGAGTTTGCCTGTACGACAAAAGAAAATATGGATGTTGTCGACTAATTCAATTTTATACTCTTGCCATGACGCTCCCATTGCAATTCCTCCCCACACCTTTTTTTTCGGCAGGATTTGCAATAAGGTTAACAAAATATGGGAAGTGAAAAACTTCCAGGAAGCGTAAAATTGTCTTTTTTTGGATTTTGCGCTTCCCAGCTTACCTTAACAATATTCGGCAGCTACAGACAAATTCCACTCAATAATCGCAGTTCGAAGGTTGTCCAGTTCTCACGATTTCTTAAAATTTAGGCTTTAATATTAATATGTTAAAGTGACACGCTAATTGGACACTTCAAACATGACTGAGTTCCCTCGATCATTGAAGATAGGACTGCCTCCTTGCGAACATACATGTACAAAAATAGAGATATGTCGAACAAAACCGTCGAACTTTTCGTGACCCAGCATGCGCCAGAGTGAAATCGAGAGTACTGACCGTGATTTTCCGTGAAGTAACTAATTGATACAATTATTTATTTCAAAATTCCAAAAACTTACAATACCCGATAAACCAAAAAGTCGGAATCAACGATATTTCACTCCACAACATTGAAAATTTCCTATCGTTGTTATCTTGTTAATCTGTATTCGATGTAGTCACCAATTTCTTCAACATCACAAGTTCATCAAGCGCAACCGGTTTATAATCCCATACATCTACTCCAACATTGATCCACCGTCCAGATCTACTTACGCGCCAATTCTGATGAACATGACCACATAAGCCCACATCAATTCCAGCGTCAAGAGCTCTTTCTGTTCTGCGTCGTCTTGTACCGCACTGGCAGGAAATCCACCCATTTTCATCCCGTGTATCATAGGAAAAAGAACATTTGTGATCTGCTGATAAAATCGGGCGTTGGTCATGATTTAAACGCTCTTGCTGCCAAATGGTAGGACTGTGAATTAACTGAGTTTTACCGAGTCCAGGGAGATCTGTGACGAGTCTGCGAAATACATTGCCGGAACCAAACAGTTCGATCATCACTTTCTTTTTGCCTCGCTCCAAGTCGTGATTCCCGCCAACAAGAACGATTTGACCTCTCAGTTTTTTCCGGAAATATCCAAACTCATTTCTGTCACCCATGGCAAAATCACCAAGATGGTAAACCATATCTTCCGGATTAACGGTCATATTCCAGTTTTCAATCAAGATTTCGTTCATTTCATCGAGAGATGAAAATATTTTAGCACGTTCGGGACAGTAGCATTCATAGACAAGAACATGATTGAAATGGGTATCTGCGGTAAAAAATATGTTCACGTTAAGTTCCATCGGAGTATTAATGAATCTTATATACCCTCATTAATGGAATCAATATAGCAAAAATAACTAAAATTTGAGATTCCAGTTTGAGTGCCAATCTGATGGTGAGATATCCTTTTTTTGGGAGTCTCAATTCATCGTGCCTTTTCATTTTGTGCCTTTTTGGGGATAAGCGCCTTAATTTCCTGCCATTTTGCAGGTACTTTTTCTATTGCGATATCCACCCTTCCATCAAGTTCTTCTGGTTCATATATGCCATTTGATATCAAAATTACTGGAAGATTGTATTTAAATTCTTCTTTAAGGATATAACCAAGTTTCAAACCTGTTATCCGGCTCCTTTCTCCATAATAGTTGTCAAGCAGAATTCCATCTACATCTTGAAGCAAAGTGGGATCTTTGTTCAGACATTCAATAAGATCTTCAGGTTTTTCATATAACTCGACGATTGAATCGGTGGATAGACTCTTTTCGAAAATTTTTCTGTAAAAAATTTCATCGTCAACAAATATGATTTTATCTTTCCTGGTTTCAATAGGCCTGTTGGATGAACTCCGACTGTATTCCTCTATCCCAGAGCACTCCTTGACACATGGGGCATTAGCCAAAAATTTTAAAAAATGAAAATATGTCATGGGCTTGGTCAGGAATGCCTGTGCTCCAAGTTCAATAGATTTGCTATAGTCTTCAGGAAGACTTCTATTTGAATGAACGCATATTGCAGTCTTGTATCCCCGTTGTCTAACTTCTTTTAAAATTTCATAACCATTTAGTGAATTTGGTCCCAGGTCAATATCGCAAATTAAGATATCAAATTCTTTGGTTTCGAAAGCATTAAGCAATGGTTCTGATGATGCAAAAAATTCTGAATCGATAATTTTCCCAAGATCATCCTGCCTTTCTAAAAGGCTCTTCACAGAGCTTCTATAGACCGCTTCATCATCAATGACAGCGACATTAAGATTTCTGCCTAATTTCCTGCAGTAGTTTATAATTTTCATTCTACAGTCTTCCAAATCCAATGAGGAACTCGCACTTTCATTTTTTTCCGTCTGAATATAATCTGTTAAACTTGTAGCTTCAATAATTTCTCGGGTATTTTGAAACAGATTTGAGGTCGTTGTATTTGGTAGAGAATGCTCCATCGGTAACGTAAAATAAAATTCGACATAATTTTTTTCCCTTGAGGATTCGCACCAGATCTTCCCGCCATGGTTTGTTACTACCTTATGTGCGATAGCAAGTCCCAAGCCAGTTCCCCCTTTTTTATTTTTTGTAAAGAAGGCGTCGAATAAATTTGGAAAATCTTCCTCATTAATGAATGAGCCGGCGTTTCCAAGACAGATTTTCAACATGTCCCCATCTTCGACTGTTTTTATCCAGATTTCACCCTTAAATTTCATGGCCTGAAAAGCATTACCAAGAATATTGGAAAAAACCCTTCCGACCTTTAGAGGGTCTATATGCAGCATGAAGCGGTGATTAAAGTCATAGGTAATGCTGATATCAGTGTCTGTATAAACACGACAAAGCTCTGAAAACGTAGCTTCGATGACAGATTCGATGGATACAGGCTCCTTCACTGGAGGAACGGTGCGTCCCACCTCCATTACATCGCTAATCATTCCTTCTACCGAGGCAATTGCACGATTCACTTCAGGAGCGAAATAATTCAAGACTTTTTTCAAGTTGGCAATGTCATTCACCTCTTTAAGTTGCTCCAATCCGATTTTTAGAATAGAAAATGGTTTTCTTACATCGTGAGCAAGCATTTGTGTCGTTTTGGCTATAGCTGAGGTTTTCTGTTGCTCGACCAGTTTACTGTTATTTATTTTTTCTCTTAATTTCGCTTCAGTCACTCTTTGCCATACTAGAATGGATTCAAGTTTGTCTAGCCTGAATTTCAAAGACTCAGCGTACTGAAAAATATTGAGATGAATGGAGTATCGATCCAATGATATTTTAATAAAGGCGTTGAATCTGCCATTACTTTCCTCTTCATATAAGCCAGGTTTTATTTCACAGCAATTCTCATTCGAGTGATCAAAAAAGGTTTCGGAAAAAGTGCTATTTGGAAAGATGAGACCAAAAATATTTTGTGAATTATGTAAAATATTTTTCGAGTTGAAGGTACTAAGATCCAATTGGGTTATGTTATCAATGTAGGCACCCAGCTCTCTGTTGAATCTGACAGTATCGGTACTGGCGTTTATACTTCTTAAAAAGGAACTCTCTTTTGAATCGCGTTCTGAACATCTGTCAAGAGATAGTAGAAGTTCGTGAACATGAAAACCAAATTCGCTTGGATTACTTTTAATGAATTTCTGAAGATATTCCGCATCATTTTTTTCCGATATCTTAAATAAACTGCCAAGATAATTACTGAATCCGATCCAATTTGAAGAATCTGACACTATGCATTTTAAAGAATTGTTAATCGATTTTTGTCTTTGCCTGATTTTTAAAATCCTTTTTTTAGGTTCCGACAAAAATAAATTACAGGCAATCAATGTTTTATACATTTGATTATATGCATCAATCAGGAAAGATGTCTTAGGACTTGTCTCCCTGAGTGCGGTTATCGCCATCTGAGCAAATTCAAGTGCCTTTTCAATCATCCCCAAAGATAAAAATATGCGGCTTTTAATTGTAAAGTGGTTACAATATTCCAAACCCCACGGATTCTTATCACAAATGCTATCCGCTAAAGATAATTCTTCAATGCAATTATCCAATCTGTTTTCTTTTGCCGAACAAAGAGCTCTGTATGAATGAGCTCTAAGCCCAAATCTGGCATCATAATCGCGGCCAAATAACTTTTTTAGTTTTTCCAATGTTTTGAAAAAGGTATCTTTGTCATTCCTGTTAAAGGCCAATCTTGCCCATGTACCATAATTGACGATGTTTATGTAAAAGTATTTGCTTGGCTTTCCTGTCATATATTCAATATTTCTATGAACCAACTCAGCTTCATTGTACCTTCCGCCGTAAAAAAAGAGCCATACTGTACATGACGTATGCCTCTTGAAGCCAATAAAGGTTTGGAAATTTTTTATATTTTGAAGAGAAAATATCTATTTCCTTTTTAATAAGGGTTCCACCGGAATCCGGAATAAGATTTAATGCGCAAATGAATGCAAAATACCAAATGTGCCGATGAGAGTCTGTATTTTTCTCTCTAAGCAATTCTCTACAAAACAAGGGTAAAATAAATTGAAGCGCTAATGTGTTGCTGGACCACATTTCCAGGTACATGTTTACTACACAATGAGCATCGGAGATGTGACGCGATTTGCGATTAATTAACCATGCAAATGGTTTATATAGAAATTTATAATTTTTTAGATAAAGTCGAATTTGTTTTTTGTGAAAAGCACGATTTTTGTGAGTCAATACCAGCAACTGCAGCACAAATTGGAACTGCATAAATGGCAGCAATGGAAGTTGCCATTGATACACCAAACGTATTACCAATTTATTGGGCTCACCCAATATTATGCTTTGCCAACCTTGATGATGCCTCTCATTGCGGAGGGCAAGCTCAAACTCACCATTCACTTAGATTGGCAATAGAGTAATTTCCCTTTGAAATGTAATGATCCTTCGTCCAATTTAACACCTTTTTCACTGATCCTTCCGATTTAGATACAATTGAATTCGAAAGTTCAGGATTAATAATAGCAATCTGTGAGAAAAGCTCGATTTTATCGCCGACAATAGCTTTCCTTATTTTTATTGATTCTGCAGCATCAATATTTTGTGCCAAAATTGTTTCTCCTATTTTTGATTCAACAAAATTGTGTCTTGGATTCTCTTTCCAATGTAAAGCCTGAGCCAGGAATTTTATATATCTCTGTCGTTCTATTATTTCTGTATCAAAGGGAATATCGCTTAGAGAATCGGTTTCCTTGAAATAAAACTTGGACGGTTTGCCTTCATTTTCAAGAAAAGTTTTCAAAGAAGGGCTTTTTAAGCGATCTGAAATTGCGTCGATGATAGCCTTATCTTGAAAAAGTGTTTTCTTATATTCGAGTTCCTGCGCAGTAAGGATGTTTTTTTTAGATAATTCAGTCAATTTCTCAATTGACAGCTCCACTTTGTCTTCGCTTGGACGTCTGTTTTCTTCAATGGTATTTGATTTGTGAGCATCCATTGTCAATATCAATAGTTTTTGTCGCAAATTATCTGTGCCTGTCACTTGTGAGCCGGTACTGCTTTTTTTCTGAAACATCCTGGCGGAATGTAAAGAAAAAAGTGTTAATGGAACAATACTTGCACAAATACCTGTGACTAATCCGATTTTGATTTTAATCTTCATTTAAAGCCTGTCTTGAAAAAATATGCTCCGATAAATAGATTACTTTTTAATTGTTACTGAAAAGATCTGTTTCCTGCATTATATGGGCAAGCTGTTCTCTGAACAAATATCGATTCACTTCAGCTAAGTCACTTCCTTGTTGACGGTTGGTACCGCTTAAATAGCCCTCGACAACAAATATCTGCTCGGTTTGCTTTTGAGTTTCGATATCCAAATTGTAAACCTGCTCTCTAATTACATCATCTTGGATGGTCACGATTTTATGAGCCTTCCCACTTATATGAAGGAGAGAATCACCTACTTTCAAATCCTTGGCATGGACCATCTTTCCATTTCCATCTATGAGGGGATGTTCTGCTGTTATTTTAAGATATCCACCAGCATCGGTTTTGATATAGCGAACTTTGTTTTGGTTGTTTATTTTGAGTACATCACGTGTATAGGATTTTATCCGGCTTTTCTCAAATTGAAGATTCGCAATTCCATCGTGATTAATCATAGAGTTTTCAGCATTAAGGCTTACGATGTCGTTTTTATTGAGATTCAGAGCATCTGATATCTTTCTGTATCCGTCAACAAATAAAATGAGCTGATCGCCAGTCATACATCCTGCTTTACACAATTGGATATAGGTCGGGAAAGGTTCTTTTGCCTCCGGATTATCACAACTTGAAACCATAGTTACTGGTGCACCAATCCACACATCTGAATCATCCAATTTAATAAATGAGGGATATAGTGGCAGACTGGCGGCATTGGGATCAGTCCAGTTATTTAGTTTGTCTCTGATCTTTTGATAAATAGGAGTATAAGAATCATCTATTCTCGACGGAAAGCATTGGTTGGTAAAGTCCCATCTACCGATAATATTTTGCTTTTTGTCTATGGTAAAAACATCAATCTCTCTTGAACATCGCCCATTCTGTGCCATCACATTTTGTGTTAAAAAAGTGAAGAGAAATGAAGCGGCATAAAATATGTTTTTATTCATCTCTTAATCCTTTCAATATTATTTTGAAAATTAGTTGCAGGGTCCAATACCATCGAGTGTCCCGTCGTTTCTGAAAAATGCAGTTTTATTGCTTTGTCTCATAGCAAGATACATTTCATATCCACGCCCTCCTGTCTGGTCATCCAAATCTCCATGGATCCAGGCTCTTAGGCGACCAGCCTCACATTTTTCAATATTTGTTGTACAAACGGCCGCATTTTTCAGGAAGATTCGGCTGCTATCGCTTGCAGCAACGAGGTCCCCGGAAGCACTACAAACTTTTTCAACGTAGGCTTCTGTTTCTATATTGCATGATTCCTGACCAGAAGAAGGTCCCTGACCAGAGCCTGTGACGATTATATTGGACCCGTAAAGTGGGTTTATAACCCTTAAAAGAACAGACTTTGTCCCAAACCCCATTGTCGCAGGGAGAGAATCAATAGGAGTTAGATTAAATAACTGAAAACCGATGTTAACTTGAGCTGAAGATTGCGGAGATGGTCTATAGAGCATCATTAATGTCAAAGTATCATTATCCATTCCCTTGGCAGCATTACAGGTAAAACCATCCTGATTTGAGAGGACACAAGATTGCCACGCGGTGACAATATTATGATCTACCTGTCTCAGTACTCTATTAGTCTCATTTTTAAGATCCTTGCTGGTTGTGCTATTAACGCAGTTATGCTCGTACCAGGCTTTTCGATAAGCGGCTCTGGATCCCGCATCTTTACAATAATTTGAACTGCTGGACCCATCCAAATCTATCCCTAAAGGAACACCTTCTATTGGTACTTGAACGCCAAGGCTACCTCCTCCACTTGACGCT